>NZ_JAWOAI010000025.1:0-38169 GCF_033194735.1 Streptomyces sp. W16 | reverse complement strand
GCCGGCTGCCGAGGCCCCCAAGGCCGAGGCTCCCGCCGCCGCTGCCGCTCCGGCTGAGGCTGCGTCGCCTTCTACTGGCGGAACGGAGGCCTGACCGAAATGCTGATCCCCCGTAGGGTCAAGCACCGCAAGCAGCACCACCCCAAGCGTCGTGGTCAGGCCAAGGGCGGTACGCAGGTTTCGTTCGGCGAGTACGGCATTCAGGCCCTCACGCCGGCGTACGTGACGAACCGCCAGATCGAGGCCGCCCGTATCGCGATGACCCGCCACATCAAGCGTGGCGGCAAGGTCTGGATCAACATCTACCCGGACCGCCCGCTCACGAAGAAGCCTGCCGAGACCCGCATGGGTTCCGGTAAGGGTTCTCCCGAGTGGTGGATCGCGAACGTGCACCCGGGCCGGGTCATGTTCGAGCTGTCCTACCCCAACGAGAAGATCGCCCGTGAGGCCCTCACTCGCGCAGCGCACAAGCTGCCGATGAAGTGCCGGATCGTCAAGCGCGAGGCAGGTGAAGCGTGATGTCGGCCGGTACCAAGGCGTCCGAGCTGCGCGAACTGGGTGACGAGGAGCTTCTCAACAAGCTCCGCGAAGCCAAGGAAGAGCTGTTCAACCTCCGCTTCCAGGCGGCGACCGGTCAGCTCGAGAACCACGGTCGGCTCAAGGCCGTCCGGAAGGACATCGCGCGGATCTACACCCTGATGCGTGAGCGCGAGCTGGGCATCGAGACGGTGGAGAGCGCCTGATGAGCGAGAGCAACGTGACTGAAGAGCAGACGGCCAACCGCGGTTTCCGCAAGACCCGTGAGGGTCTCGTCGTCAGCGACAAGATGGACAAGACCGTCGTCGTCGCTGTCGAGGACCGCGTGAAGCACGCGCTGTACGGCAAGGTCATCCGCCGTACGAACAAGCTCAAGGCCCACGACGAGCAGAACGCTGCGGGCGTCGGCGACCGTGTCCTCCTCATGGAGACGCGTCCGCTGTCTGCGACGAAGCGCTGGCGCATCGTCGAGATCCTCGAAAAGGCCAAGTAATTCATTCCTGCGGGCAACCTCGCAGGACAGTTCCGCCAGGCTCCAACCGGGCTGAGAAATCAGCCCGGTTGGGGAACCGGCAGACGATCAGGAGATAGACGTGATCCAGCAGGAGTCGCGACTGCGCGTCGCCGACAACACTGGTGCGAAGGAAATCCTTTGCATCCGTGTGCTCGGTGGCTCCGGTCGCCGCTACGCGGGCATCGGTGACGTCATCGTCGCCACCGTCAAGGACGCGATCCCCGGTGGCAACGTGAAGAAGGGTGACGTCGTCAAGGCGGTCATCGTTCGCACCGTGAAGGAGCGCCGTCGTCCGGACGGCTCGTACATCCGCTTCGACGAGAACGCCGCCGTCATTCTGAAGAACGACGGCGACCCTCGTGGTACCCGCATCTTCGGCCCGGTAGGGCGCGAGCTGCGCGAGAAGAAGTTCATGAAGATCATCTCGCTGGCTCCGGAGGTGCTGTAAGCATGAAGATCAAGAAGGGTGACACGGTTCAGGTCATCACCGGCAAGGACAAGGGCAAGCAGGGCAAGGTCATTGCGGCCTACCCCCGCGAGGACCGCGTCCTGGTCGAGGGTGTCAACCGGGTCAAGAAGCACACCAAGGCCGGCCCCACCGCCAAGGGTTCGCAGGCCGGCGGCATCGTCACGACCGAGGCGCCCGTCCACGTCTCCAACGTCCAGCTGGTCGTTGAGAAGGACGGCAACAAGGTTGTCACGCGTGTCGGCTACCGCTTCGACGACGAGGGCAACAAGGTTCGCGTTGCCAAGCGGACGGGTGAGGACATCTGATGACTACCACCACCAGCCCGCGTCTCAAGACGAAGTACCGCGAGGAGATCGCGGGCAAGCTGCGTGAGGAGTTCTCCTACGAGAACGTCATGCAGATCCCCGGCCTCGTCAAGATCGTGGTGAACATGGGTGTCGGCGACGCCGCCCGTGACTCCAAGCTCATGGACGGTGCCGTCCGTGACCTGACCACGATCACCGGTCAGAAGCCGGCCATCACCAAGGCCCGCAAGTCCATCGCGCAGTTCAAGCTGCGCGAGGGTCAGCCGATCGGTGCCCACGTCACGCTCCGTGGCGACCGCATGTGGGAGTTCCTGGACCGCACCCTGTCGCTCGCGCTTCCGCGCATCCGCGACTTCCGTGGTCTGTCTCCCAAGCAGTTCGACGGTCGTGGCAACTACACCTTCGGTCTCACCGAGCAGGTCATGTTCCACGAGATCGACCAGGACAAGATCGACCGCGTCCGGGGTATGGACATCACCGTGGTGACCACGGCGACCAACGACGCCGAAGGCCGTGCCCTTCTCCGTCACCTCGGCTTCCCCTTCAAGGAGGCGTAAGCGAGATGGCGAAGAAGGCTCTGATTGCCAAGGCTGCTCGTAAGCCCAAGTTCGGTGTGCGTGGCTACACCCGCTGCCAGCGCTGCGGCCGTCCGCACTCCGTGTACCGCAAGTTCGGCCTCTGCCGCGTGTGCCTTCGTGAGATGGCTCACCGTGGCGAGCTGCCGGGCGTGACCAAGAGCTCCTGGTAGTCCGGTACTTCCGGACTCCCGAAGCTCTCGGTAAGCAGAGGGCACGGTCAGGTGCCCACCCCTCCATGGCTTAGGCTAGGGGGGTTGGGCGCCTGATTGCCGCCCATACGACTTACTACGCCGTAGGTCCACCGCACCGCACCCGCCTCGTCTCGGATCGAGGAGAGGGATGGGCACCTGGAAACCCCGGCGAGAGAGGCCGAAGGCCAATTCATGACCATGACTGATCCGATCGCAGACATGCTTACGCGTCTGCGGAACGCGAACTCGGCATACCACGACTCCGTGACGATGCCGGCGTCCAAGATCAAGTCTCACATCGCGGAGATCCTCCAGCAGGAGGGCTTCATCACGGGCTGGAAGGTCGAGGACGCCGAGGTCGGCAAGAACCTCGTCCTTGAGCTGAAGTTCGGCCCGAACCGTGAGCGCTCCATCGCGGGCATCAAGCGGATCTCCAAGCCCGGTCTCCGGGTTTACGCGAAGTCCACCTCCCTGCCCAAGGTGCTCGGTGGCCTCGGCGTGGCGATCATCTCCACGTCGCACGGTCTCCTCACCGACAAGCAGGCCGGCAAGAAGGGCGTAGGCGGAGAAGTTCTCGCCTACGTCTGGTAGCGGAAAGGAATCGGAAGAAGCTATGTCGCGTATTGGCAAGCTCCCCATCACGGTTCCCGCCGGCGTGGACGTCACCATCGACGGCCGTACGGTTTTGGTCAAGGGCCCCAAGGGCTCGCTGACCCACACCGTTGCTTCGCCGATCGACATCGCCAAGGGTGAGGACGGCGTTCTCAACGTCACCCGCCCCAACGACGAGCGTCAGAACAAGGCCCTGCACGGCCTGTCCCGCACGCTGGTGGCGAACATGATCACCGGCGTGACCGAGGGTTACGTGAAGAAGCTCGAAATCAGTGGTGTCGGTTACCGCGTGGCGGCCAAGGGTTCGACCCTTGAGTTCGCGCTCGGCTACAGCCACTCGATCACGGTCGAGGCGCCCGAGGGCATCTCGTTCAAGGTCGAGAACCCGACGCACTTCTCGGTCGAGGGCATCGACAAGCAGAAGGTCGGCGAGGTTGCGGCCAACATCCGCAAGCTGCGCAAGCCCGACCCGTACAAGGCCAAGGGCGTCAAGTACGAGGGCGAAGTCATCCGGCGCAAGGTCGGAAAGGCGGGTAAGTAAGCCATGGCATACGGTACGAAGATCGCTAAGGGCGACGCTTACAAGCGTGCTGCCATCAAGCGTCGTCACATCCGCATCCGGAAGCACATTTCCGGTACGGCTGAGCGTCCGCGCCTGGTCGTGACCCGCTCCAACCGCCACATCGTGGCCCAGGTCATCGACGACATCAAGGGTCACACCCTGGCGTCGGCGTCGACCCTGGACACCTCGATCCGCGGCGGCGAGAGCGACAAGTCCGCGCAGGCCAAGTCGGTCGGCGCCCTGGTCGCCGAGCGCGCCAAGGCCGCCGGTGTCGAGGCTGTCGTATTCGACCGTGGCGGCAATCAGTACGCGGGGCGCATCGCCGCCCTGGCGGACGCCGCCCGCGAAGCCGGACTGAAGTTCTAGTCGCTTCCGTAGCTAGCGGAAAGAGAGAGGTAATCCAATGGCTGGACCCCAGCGCCGTGGAAGCGGTGCCGGTGGCGGCGAGCGGCGGGACCGGAAGGGCCGTGACGGCGGCGCTGCTGCCGCCGAGAAGACCGCGTACGTTGAGCGCGTAGTCGCGATCAACCGCGTCGCCAAGGTTGTCAAGGGTGGTCGTCGCTTCAGCTTCACCGCGCTCGTCGTGGTGGGCGACGGTGACGGCACCGTCGGTGTCGGTTACGGCAAGGCCAAGGAGGTGCCGGCCGCGATCGCCAAGGGTGTTGAAGAGGCCAAGAAGCACTTCTTCAAGGTCCCCCGTATCCAGGGCACCATCCCGCACCCGATCACGGGCGAGAAGGCCGCGGGCGTCGTCCTGCTCAAGCCTGCTTCCCCCGGTACCGGCGTTATCGCCGGTGGCCCGGTGCGAGCTGTCCTGGAGTGCGCCGGCGTGCACGACATCCTGTCGAAGTCGCTCGGCTCGTCCAACGCGATCAACATCGTGCACGCGACCGTGGCGGCCCTCAAGGGCCTGCAGCGTCCCGAGGAGATCGCGGCCCGCCGCGGTCTGCCCCTTGAGGACGTCGCCCCCGCGGCTCTCCTTCGTGCACGTGCCGGGGCGGGTGCGTAATGGCTCGCCTCAAGGTCACGCAGACGAAGTCGTACATCGGCAGCAAGCAGAACCACCGTGACACGCTGCGGTCCCTTGGTCTCAAGGGGATCAACACCGTGGTCGTCAAGGAGGACCGCCCCGAGTTCCGCGGAATGGTGCACACCGTCCGCCACCTCGTGACGGTTGAGGAGGTCGACTGATCATGGCGGAGAACAACCCGCTCAAGATCCACAACCTCCGTCCCGCCCCGGGCGCCAAGACCGCCAAGACCCGTGTGGGTCGTGGTGAGGCGTCGAAGGGTAAGACGGCCGGTCGTGGAACCAAGGGTACGAAGGCCCGTTACCAGGTGCCGGAGCGCTTCGAGGGTGGCCAGATGCCCCTCCACATGCGTCTTCCGAAGCTCAAGGGCTTCCGCAACCCGTTCAAGACCGAGTACCAGGTCGTGAACCTCGACAAGCTGGCGTCCCTGTACCCGGAAGGTGGCGAGGTCACCGTAGAGGGTCTCGTCGCCAACGGTGCGGTTCGCAAGAACAGCCTCGTCAAGGTCCTCGGCCAGGGCGAGATCTCCGTGGCGCTGCAGGTGACGGTGGACGCCGTCTCCGGCTCCGCCAAGGAGAAGATCACGGCTGCCGGCGGTACCGTCACCGAGCTCATCTGAGCCCGGGCGGTCCCACCGCACACGTACAAGGGCCGGGCAGTTCCCCTCAGGGGGAGCTGCCCGGCCCTTGCCGTTGTGCTGGGCCCTACTTGTACTGATCAGGCGCGGCCGGTGCCCGACTTGCAGTACTTGAGCGCTCCGTGCGTGCCCTTCTGCAGGCAGACGGTGATGGTCACCTTCGTCTCCTCCGGCACGTTCACATCGTCCCGGAGCTTGCAGACGCCGTCGTTCTCACCCTTGTCGGTCACCGAGTACTTGTGGTTGGTGCCCCACTTGAGCGTGGTGACGGTCCAGTAGCCGTCCTTGCGGTGATCGCACGCGTTCCACCGCTCCTTGGAGCTGCTGCGGCTGGCGTCACCCGCGAAATTGCCCATACCGCCCTTGTGGCCCTCGGTGGTGTAGACCGAGACGTTCTGCGCCGCGGCGAAGGCGGGCGTGCCGGTGGCCGCGACCCCGAGCGTCGCGCTCGCGGCGACGGCGGCCAGACAGAGTGCCTTGCGTGACAGATTGCGCATGCTGAAATCTCCCCGTGTTCCCCGTTGTATCCGCCCGGAATCGGTTCCCGTGACGGAGATCGACCGAATGGATCTTGAGGAAGTTATCGGCCTACGAAGCGGACCGTCAACGTGATTTGACTCGCCGCGGGTGACGGTTTGAGCCGTTGCGGGGCAGCATGGGACCGGTCGTCTCACAGGGAACTTCACCTGGCTGCACGCGCACTGTTAGAGTCCGTAAGTCCACCTGTACGCGCGCGCGGAATGCCGTTCGGTGTCGGGGTGGTAGAAAACATCGTTCGGCCCCGCTGGGCCCTGTTCATACGACTAGTCCCTGCCGCGCGCGTCGCGGGGGTCGCAGGAGGAACCGTGCTCACCGCGTTCGCCCGGGCGTTCAGGACGCCCGACCTGCGCAAGAAACTGCTCTTCACGCTCGGCATCATCGTGGTCTACCGGGTCGGTACCCACGTTCCGATTCCCGGGGTCAACTACACGGCCGTACAGCAGTGTGTGACCGAGGCCTCCGGCAACCAGGGCCTCTTCGGTCTGGTCAACATGTTCAGCGGTGGCGCGCTGCTGCAGATCACCATCTTCGCGCTGGGGATCATGCCGTACATCACGGCGAGCATCATTCTGCAGCTGCTCACTGTGGTGATCCCGCGCCTGGAAGCCCTCAAGAAGGAGGGCCAGGCCGGTACGGCGAAGATCACGCAGTACACGCGTTATCTGACGGTGGCGCTCGCCATCCTCCAGGGCACCGGTCTGGTCGCCACCGCCCGCAGCGGTGCGCTGTTCAGCGGCTGCCAGGTCGCCAGCTCGATCGTGCCGGACCGCGCGATCTTCACGACCATCACGATGGTCGTCACCATGACCGCCGGCACCGGCGTCGTGATGTGGCTCGGTGAGCTCATCACCGACCGCGGCATCGGCAACGGCATGTCGATCCTGATGTTCATCTCGATCGCGGCCACCTTCCCGTCCGCGCTGTGGGCCATCAAGAAGCAGGGCACGCTGGCCGGCGGCTGGATCGAGTTCGGCACCGTCATCCTCGTCGGCCTGGTGATGGTCGGCCTGGTGGTCTTCGTCGAACAGGCGCAACGCCGTATTCCGGTCCAGTACGCGAAGCGCATGATCGGCCGCCGTTCCTACGGCGGTACGTCGACCTACATCCCGCTGAAGGTCAATCAGGCCGGTGTGATTCCGGTCATCTTCGCGTCCTCGCTGCTCTACATCCCGGCTCTGGTCGCGCAGTTCTCCAGTGGCGACTCCGCCTGGAAGACCTGGGTGACGCAGAACCTGACCAAGGGTGACCACCCGATCTACCTGGTCAGCTACTTCCTCCTGATCGTTTTCTTCGCGTTCTTCTACGTGGCGATCTCGTTCAACCCCGAGGAAGTCGCGGACAACATGAAGAAGTATGGTGGCTTCATCCCGGGCATCCGGGCTGGCCGGCCGACCGCTGAGTACCTGAGTTACGTACTCAACCGGATCACCTGGCCGGGTTCGCTGTATCTGGGTCTGATCGCTCTCGTACCGACGATGGCGTTGGTCGGTTTCAACGCAAGCGGCAACTTCCCGTTCGGCGGGACCAGCATCCTCATCATCGTGGGTGTCGGTCTTGAGACGGTGAAGCAGATCGAGAGCCAGCTCCAGCAGCGCAATTACGAAGGGTTCCTCCGCTGATGCGAATCGTCCTCGTCGGGCCGCCGGGCGCCGGTAAGGGAACGCAGGCTGTGCGACTGGCCAAGACGCTGCACATCCCGCACATCTCCACCGGCGATCTCTTCCGTGCCAACATCAGTCAGGCCACGGAGCTCGGCAAACTGGCGAAGTCCTACATGGACGCGGGCAACCTGGTCCCGGACGAGGTCACCATCGCGATGGCCAAGGACCGCATGGAGCAGCCGGACGCGGTCAACGGCTTTCTCCTGGACGGTTTTCCGCGCAATGTGTCGCAGGCCGAGGCGCTGGACGAGCTCCTGAAGACCGAGGGCATCAAGCTGGACGCGGTGCTGGACCTGGAGGTCTCCGAGGACGAGGTGGTCAAGCGCATCGCCGGCCGCCGCATCTGCCGGAAGGACTCCAGCCACGTCTTCCACGTGACGTACAGCCCGCCCAAGCAGGACGGCGTCTGTGACGTCTGCGGCGGCGAGCTGTACCAGCGTGACGACGACTCCGAGGACACGGTCCGCACCCGGCTGGAGGTCTACCACACGCAGACCGAGCCGATCATCGACTACTACAAGCTCCAGGGCCTGGTGGTCACGATCTCGTCGCTCGGTCCCGTGGAGGAGATCACGCAGCGGGCGCTGGACGCGCTGAAGCGCGACGACGAGGGCAACGACGACAAGTAGTCGCCTGGCAGATCCGGCCGCGGTGCCCCCAGGGGCGCCGCGGCCGTACTGTTGTGTACAGCCACATCCCATATGACGCGGAAGACGGAGAGCGCAGGCCCCCATGGTGCAGATCAAGACCCCTGAGCAGATCGCCAAGATGCGCGAGGCGGGGCTGGTCGTAGCCGCGATCCACGCGGCCACGCGTGAGGCGGCAGTCCCCGGAGCCAGCACGAAGGATCTGGACGAGGTCGCCCGCAAGGTCCTCGCCGACCACAACGCGAAGCCCAACTTCCTTGGCTACGGCGGCTTCCCGGCCACGATCTGCACCTCGGTGAACGAGGTCGTGGTCCACGGCATCCCCTCCGAGGAGGTGGTGCTGAAGGACGGCGACATCATCTCCATCGACTGTGGCGCGATCATCGACGGCTGGCACGGCGACGCGGCGTACACGGCGTTCGTGGGCTCGGGGCACTCTCCGGAGCTGCTCGAACTGTCGCGGGTGACCGAGGGGTCGATGTGGGCCGGGATCGCGGCCATGAAGCTCGGGAACCGGCTCGTGGACATCTCCCGTGCGATCGAGACGTACATCCGCCGGCAGCCGAAGCCGGGTGGCGGTAAGTACGGGATCGTCGAGGACTACGGCGGTCACGGCATCGGTACCGAGATGCACATGGACCCGCATCTGCTGAACTACGTGGAGAAGCGGCGGGGCAAGGGGCCGAAGCTGATCCCCGGGTTCTGTCTGGCGATCGAGCCGATGGTGTCGCTCGGTACGCCGAAGACCGAGGTGCTTTCCGACGACTGGACGGTGATTACGACCGACGGGACGTGGTCGTCGCACTGGGAGCACTCGGTTGCTTTGACCGAGGAGGGGCCGCTGGTGCTGACGGCTCCTGATGGGGGTAAGGCGAAGCTCGCGGAGTACGGGATCACGGCTGCGCCGGATCCGGTCGCGTAGTTCTTCGTCTGCGGCCCGGTGGGGGCTGGTCGCGCAGTTCCCCGCGCCCCTTTGGGGCGCGGCCCTCAGGGCGCCATATGGGTGTGCGTGCTTAATGATCTACGCCCTGGGGCATCCTTCCTCGATTCGTCTTTCCGAGGGCCCTGACGTAGACTGACTCGTCGGCTCTCGTGCAGCCGCATGTCCGCATGCACCCCGCAAGGGGACGCACTGAGTCGATCAAGGTAGTCGATTCGAAGGGCGAAGCGTGGCCAAGAAGCAAGGTGCCATCGAGATCGAAGGCACTGTCGTCGAGTCTCTCCCGAACGCCATGTTCAAGGTGGAGCTCCAGAACGGCCACCAGGTCCTGGCACACATCAGCGGCAAGATGCGTATGCACTACATCCGTATCCTCCCTGACGACCGGGTCGTGGTGGAGCTGTCTCCGTACGACCTGACGCGTGGCCGGATCGTCTACCGCTACAAGTAGATCTTGCCCAGGTTCCGCGCAAGCGGCGCCGCAGGCAACTGACCCGGAGAACCTCACCAATGAAGGTCAAGCCGAGCGTCAAGAAGATCTGCGACAAGTGCAGGGTGATCCGCCGTCACGGTCGGGTCATGGTCATTTGCGAGAACCCGCGCCACAAGCAGCGCCAGGGCTGACGCACGACCTTCCCTCTGCATCCATCGCAGAGTTTCGCGCGACGCGAGCAATACATGTTCATACGCAGGACCCGGGCGTAGTAGGCGTCCGACACCCCCGGCTCGGAGGCTGGGGACCCACGTCGTACCAAATCTTCGAACGAAGAGGACGGCGGCTGGGATCCGGTTCTGCGGAAGACCTCCGAAGATCACCAGGAGCCATTGAATGGCACGCGTTTCCGGTGTCGACATCCCGCGCGAAAAGCGCGTGGAGGTCGCCCTCACCTACGTGTTCGGCATTGGTCGGACCCTTTCCCAGCTGACGCTGGCCGAGACCGGCATCGACCCCAACACCCGCGTTCGCGACCTCTCGGAAGAGCAGCTCGTCGCGATTCGTGAGTACGTCGACGCCAACATCAAGACCGAGGGTGACCTCCGTCGCGAGATCCAGGCCGACATCCGCCGCAAGGTGGAGATCGGTTGCTACCAGGGTCTCCGTCACCGTCGTGGTCTGCCCGTACGCGGTCAGCGCACCAGCACGAACGCTCGTACCCGCAAGGGTCCGCGTCGCGCCATCGCCGGCAAGAAGAAGCCGGGCAAGAAGTAGTCCGCAGCGGACAACGCTTCACCAGCGGTCTTCGCTGTAGGACCGACCACCTCCCCGTAGGAGTAATAGATGCCCCCCAAGGGTCGTCAGGGCGCTGCCAAGAAGGTGCGCCGCAAGGAAAAGAAGAACGTCGCTCACGGCCACGCGCACATCAAGAGCACGTTCAACAACACGATCGTCTCGATCACGGACCCCTCGGGCAACGTGATCTCCTGGGCCTCCGCCGGCCACGTCGGCTTCAAGGGCTCGCGCAAGTCCACCCCCTTCGCCGCGCAGATGGCCGCCGAGTCGGCCGCCCGTCGCGCGCAGGAGCACGGCATGCGCAAGGTCGACGTCTTCGTGAAGGGCCCGGGCTCCGGTCGCGAGACCGCGATCCGCTCCCTCCAGGCCACCGGTCTTGAGGTCGGCTCCATCCAGGACGTCACCCCCACCCCGCACAACGGCTGCCGCCCGCCGAAGCGCCGCCGCGTCTGACGCACGGCCGGTAGTTCTGGGCTTCGGGCGGTACGGCTCTTCGGAGGCGTATCGCCCGTACCCTTGCAGTAACAGCAGGACATCAAATAGTGGGTGTCCATGACTGAAGGAATCACCTCATGCTGATCGCTCAGCGTCCGTCTCTGACCGAAGAGGTCGTTGACGAGTTCCGTTCGCGGTTCGTGATCGAGCCGCTGGAGCCCGGCTTCGGCTACACCCTCGGCAACTCCCTTCGTCGTACGCTCCTCTCCTCGATCCCCGGTGCCGCTGTCACCAGCATCCGGATCGACGGCGTCCTGCACGAGTTCACCACCGTGCCGGGTGTCAAGGAGGACGTCACCGACCTGATCCTCAACATCAAGCAGCTGGTCGTGTCGTCAGAGCACGACGAGCCCGTGGTGATGTACCTGCGCAAGCAGGGCCCGGGTCTGGTCACCGCCGCCGACATCGCGCCCCCGGCCGGTGTCGAGGTGCACAACCCCGATCTGGTCCTGGCCACGCTGAACGGCAAGGGCAAGCTGGAGATGGAGCTGACCGTCGAGCGCGGTCGCGGTTACGTCTCGGCTGTTCAGAACAAGCAGGTGGGTCAGGAGATCGGCCGTATTCCGGTCGACTCGATCTACTCGCCGGTGCTGAAGGTGACGTACAAGGTCGAGGCGACGCGTGTCGAGCAGCGCACCGACTTCGACAAGCTGATCGTCGATGTCGAGACCAAGCAGGCGATGCGTCCTCGTGACGCGATGGCGTCGGCGGGCAAGACCCTGGTGGAGCTGTTCGGTCTCGCCCGCGAGCTGAACATCGACGCCGAGGGCATCGACATGGGCCCGTCCCCCACGGACGCCGCCCTTGCCGCCGACCTCGCCCTGCCGATCGAGGAGCTGGAACTCACCGTCCGCTCCTACAACTGCCTCAAGCGCGAGGGCATCCACTCCGTGGGTGAGCTCGTGGCTCGTTCCGAGGCCGACCTCCTGGACATCCGCAACTTCGGTGCGAAGTCCATCGACGAGGTCAAGGCGAAGCTGGCCGGCATGGGCCTGGCCCTGAAGGACAGCCCGCCCGGATTCGACCCGACCGCAGCCGCCGACGCCTTCGGCGCCGACGACGACGTGGACGCGGGTTTTGTGGAGACCGAGCAGTACTGATCGGTTGTTGCCGGTGAGCGTCCGCTCGCCGGGTCCTGACCCCGGTACCTGATACGGCCGGGGCAGATACCAAGGAGAAAGAAATGCCGAAGCCCACCAAGGGTGCCCGTCTGGGCGGCAGTGCCGCGCACGAGAAGCTGCTCCTCGCGAACCTGGCGAAGAGCCTCTTCGAGCACGGCCGCATCACCACCACCGAGGCGAAGGCCCGCAAGCTGCGGCCGTACGCCGAGCGTCTGATCACCAAGGGCAAGAAGGGCGACCTTCACAACCGCCGTCAGGTGCTTCAGGTGATCACGGACAAGAGCATCGTCCACACGCTCTTCACCGAGATCGGCCCGCGCTACGAGAACCGTCCCGGTGGCTACACCCGTATCACCAAGATCGGTAACCGTCGTGGCGACAACGCGCCCATGGCTGTCATCGAGCTGGTCGAGGCGCTGACTGTTGCACAGGCTGCGACGGGTGAGGCCGAGGCCGCGACCAAGCGTGCCGCGAAGGACGCCGAGACTCCGGTTGAGGTCGTTGAGGACGCCAAGCCGGCTGAGGTTGAGGCCGACGAAGAGGCCAAGGACGCGTAACACCGTTTTTGGCTGACCCGCCGTCGTGGCTGGTCGCGCAGTTCCCCGCGCCCCTGAAGGGCGCTTCAGTGGGCCCGTTCCTTTCCAGGGGCGGGCCCGCTTTTTTGTATCTGAAAGGATCTCGGTGTGAGTGATGACGTAGCGGCCGGGTTTGTTCGTGTCCGGCTTGACCTCTCCTACGACGGGACCTCGTTCTCCGGGTGGGCCAAGCAGGCCGGGGGGCGGCGGACCGTGCAGGGGGAGGTCGAGGACGCGTTGCGGACCGTGACGCGGTCGGGGGCGGCGGCGTACGACCTGACCGTGGCGGGGCGGACCGATGCCGGGGTGCATGCGCGGGGGCAGGTGGCGCATGTCGATCTGCCGGGGGAGGTTTGGAGGGAGCACCGGGAGAAGCTGCTGAAGCGGCTTGCAGGGCGGTTGCCGAAGGATGTGCGGGTGTGGGGGGTCGCGGAGGCTCCCGAGGGCTTCAACGCGCGGTTCGCGGCTCTGTGGCGGCGTTATGTGTACCGGGTCGGGGACCGGGCGGGAGGCGTGGACCCGTTGCTGCGGAACCATGTGCTGTGGCACGACTGGGAGTTGGACGTCGAGGTGATGGACGCCGCAGCCAAGTCCCTTGTGGGGGAGCATGACTTCGCCGCCTATGCGAAGAAGCGCGAGGGGGCGACGACGATCCGGGAGATTCTCGACTTCGGGGTGCGGCGGCGGGACGACGGTGTCGTCGAGATCGAAGTGCGCGCCGATGCCTTCTGCCACAACCAAGTGCGGTCCATGGTGGGCGCGTTGCTGTTCGTGGGGGACGGGCACCGTGGGGCTCAGTGGCCGCGGAAGGTGCTGGACGCGGGGGTGCGGGACAGTGCTGTGCATGTCGTACGGCCGCACGGGCTGACGTTGGAGGAGGTCGCGTACCCGGCGGACGAGCTGCTGGCGGAGCGGCAGCGGCAGGCCCGCCGGGTGCGGGGCGTCGTGAACTGATCAGCCGGCCAGGGCCTTCTTCAGGGTCGGCTGGAGGAAGGGGACCAGGGACTTCGCGTAGCCCGCCGTGATGTGGCTGGAGTCGAAGTAGACGATCTGGTGGGAGATCACCGTCGGGCACACGCCGCTCGCGCAGAACGCGGGCAGTACGTCGATGACCTCGGCGCCGTGGCGTTCGGCCACCTTCTGCTCGATGGCCCGGAAATCGCGGAACTGGATGGCCGCGTCCTGCTTGGGGTTGCAGGCGGAGATGTCGTCGGTGTGGGTGGCGAGGCAGTCCGGGACGTTCTTGCCGGGCTGCGGGGAGTCCGTGATGTAGATGAACTTGGCGCCGGACTTCTCCAGGACCTTGAAGGCCTTTTCCGCACCGGACTCCGTCACTTCCTGGCGGATGCGGCTGGTGACGACGATGACATCGGGCTTGAGTTCCTTGATCTCCGCGAACGCCGATTCCCGCCAGCTGTCGCACTCGGAGTACTCGCGGTTCAGCTCGGGGTTCGTGATGGAGTAGATCTCGGGGGAGCAGCCGCCCTTCGCCATGGTCACCACCTTGGTGTGCAGCTTCTGCCCGATCTCGTGGAAGGCGTCGCCCCACTGCCAGGCGTGCGAGTCGCCGATGACGACCATCGTGGTCTTGCCCGCGGTGTCTCCGATGACGCAGTTGCCGCGCATGACGAACTTCTTGACGTCGGTGTCGTCGATGCAGCCGTAGTGGGTGTGGTCGTTCTTGGAGTCCGGCAGCGCCTTGAGCGTGGTTGCCGAGAGCTGTTTCTGCAGAACGGAGCTCTTCACCGACTCCGCGTCCGAGTACCCGACGGTGCCCGTGCTCGCGACGGAGCCCGAGGTCGAGAGGTTCAGCGGAGCGACCATGGCGAAGGCCATGGCCCCGGCCGCCGCGGCGATGGCGGTGGCGCCGGTGAGGATGCCCTTCCAGGGGCGGGCGACCAGTTCCTTGTTCGTCCTGAACCGGAGTTCGAAGGTGTAGTACATGAGGATCGCCAGGAAGAACGACAGGAAGACGACGCGGAAGCGGTCCGAGTACGACATGTCCCGGCCCACGATGTCCGGCCAGAGGATGAGGATCGGCCAGTGCCAGAGGTACCAGCCGTAGCTGACGTTTCCGATGAAGTTGAACACCGGATTGTCCAGCAGCCGTTCCACGCCCAGGCGAGGGGCCGCGCAGCCGCCGGCGATGATCATGCAGGCGCCCAGCACCGGGCCGCCCACCGCGTATCCGGGCAGGGGCGTCTCCGCGGTGATGAGGAGCGCGGTGCCGATCGTGGTGACGAGGCCCAGCCAGGAGATGACGCCCGCGAGCCCGACGTTCATACGGGACAGGAGGGGCGCGCCCAGGGCGAGGAGGATGCCGGAGGCGAGTTCCCAGATGCGGGTCTGGGTGCCGAAGTAGGCCAGGGGCTGGTTCGAGGCGGTCTGTTTGACGGACAGATACAGCGAGCCGGCCACCACGGCCATGAGGAACACCGCGACCAGGGCGCGGTTGCGGAAGACCAGGCGGCTGAGCCAGGCCACGGCGACGAGTGCGAGAGGGGCGGCCAGATAGAACTGCTCCTCGATGCCCAGTGACCAGAAGTGCTGGTACGGGGACTGGGTGCCGTCGTTGGCGAAGTAGTCGGTGCCGGTCTCGGCGAGGCGCCAGTTCATGACGCTGAGCGCCGAGCTGAGGCCGTCCTTCATGTCGGAGCGGAACCTGAGCGGGCTGGCGTAGAGCCATGCCAGGCCCGCTGTGACGACGATGACCAGGGCCATGCCCGGGGCGAGCCGTCGCATACGGCGCGCCCAGAACTTGCTCAGCGACACCTTGCCGGTCTTGTCGATCTCGGCGAGCAGCTGGCTGCCGATCAGGAAGCCGCTCAGCACGAAGCTCACATCCACACCGCCGTGGATGTCGACCAGACCGACGTGCATGCTGACCACCATCATGATGGCGACGGCACGCAGGCCCTGGATGTCCGGCCGGTACTTGCGAAGACGCTCTGTCTTCGGGGCCGTTGCTCGATGGCGGGTGAGGGTCGTCACGGTTCTCCAGTAACTGTCCGGACGGGCCGGTGGGGGCGGGCCGGTGGATTCAGTGGGCCGTCAGGCAGGCGGCGGCCGTGCCGCTGACGCGGACGCCTTGGGCGGGGATGCGGATGCCGCAGGACAGCCGTAGCTGGGCGGGCAGTTCGTTCTCCGCGCCGATGTGCGCGTGGCAGCCGACCACGACCTCGCGCAGGAGCGATTCGCTGCCGATCGAGGAGTCGTGATCCACCACGGACTCGTGGATCCGGGCGCCTTCGGCCACGGTGACGCCGCCGCCGATGATGGAGCGGTCGACGACCACGTGCGGGCCGATGACGGCCTGCGGGCCGATCGTCGAGCCTCCGGTGACGCGGGCGGTCGGGGCGATGGTGGCCGTGGGATGGATCAGGGCCTCGGCGTACCGCTCCACGAGGGGGGAGGTCACCCTGCCGGTGACCAGGTCGGCGGAGCCGTGGACGAAGGCCAGCGGGGTGCCGAGGTCACGCCAGTAGTCGTCCGTGGTGTGGCCGAAGATGGGCCGCCCCTGGGCGACGAGCTGCGGGAAGGTCTCCTGCTCGACGGAGACCTCGCGGTCGGCGGGGATGGCGTCGAGGACGGACCGGCGGAAGACGTAGCAGCCGGCGTTGATCTGGTCGGTGACGCACTCCTCGGCGGTCTTCGGCTTCTCCAGGAAAGACAGCACCCGGCCGGCCCCGTCGGTGGGGACCAGGCCGAAGGCGCGTGGGTCGGCGACCCGGGTGAGGTGCAGGGTCACGTCCGCGTCCCGGTCCTCGTGCTGCTCCAGGACGGCGCGCAGGTCGACGCCGGACAGGATGTCGCCGTTGAGGACGAGGATCGGGGCGCCGGGGGCGTCGCCGCGCAGCAGCCGGCCGGCGTTGCGGATGGCGCCGCCCGTGCCGAGCGGGACCTCCTCGACTGCGTAGGAGATCTCCAGGCCCTGGGCGAAGTCCTTGAACTCCTCCTCGAAGAGGCCGGCGAGATAGGAGGTGGCGAACACGACGTGTTCGACGCCGGCGTCCATCAGCTTGGCGATCTGGTGCCGGATGAAGGAGGAGCCCGCCACGCTGAGCAGCGGCTTCGGGGTGTGGTTCGTCAGGGGGCGCAGCCGGGTTCCCTTGCCGCCCACCAGAATGATGGCTTCGCGCATGATTGCCTCGCTCTCGTCAGCTGGCGGTCGTGGTGCCGGGGCCCGCGTAGGCAGAGGTGAAACAGGACTTGATGGCCTTCTCGGAGGCGGGGCGCCCGGCGAAGTCGAGCCGGGAGGCGATCTTGTCGTCGGGCTTGACGTTCGGGTCGGTGTCGAAGTAGATCGACCACCAATAGACGCCGCTCATCTTCCGTTCCTGGACGACCTTGCAGACGGCCGTGTACCAGTTGGCCTGCACCTGGAGGTTGACGGCCCGCTTGGCGTAGAAGTTGCCGGGGGAGTGGTAGGCGCCGTTCATGGCGCCGATGCCGGCCTCGGAGATGGTGATCTTCGGCAGTGGTCCGGTGGCCTTCTTGTCCAGCCAGTCGTTCCAGCCGGCGACGAGGGTGCTCACCGACGCGGTGTCCGCGACCTTGACCGGGAAGTACGCGTCGACGCCGAGGTGGCTGACGGGCATGGTGATCGGGCCCTCGACGTAGTTGTCCCAGTTCGCGTCGTACGCGACCTCGCCGTCGAAGGTCTTCTCGGCACCGTCCACCAGCGCCTCCCAACGGGGGTCGCCCTCCATGGAGTTGAGCTCGGTGCCGATGACGAAGGTCGCCGCCTGCTCGCTGTGTGCCGCCTTCAGATAGGGCGTCATGAACGCCTTGTACGAGGCGAACCAGGCGGCCCGGTCGGAGGGCTTGATGTTTCCGCGCCAGCCGCCGTTGGCCGTGTCGAGGGACTTCTCGTCCATGAGCGGCCGTACGGTCGTCCGCAGTCCGGCCTCGTGGAAGATCTCCAGGACGCGGGCGACCCGCTCGGGCGTGGGGGTCTTGTCGCCCCGGCTGATCTCCGTGGACGTACGGGTGCCGGTGTAGAAGGGGAAGCTCACGCTGATCGAGTTGGCGTGCAGGCCGACCACGTAGTCGGCCTGGGTCCTGGCCTGCTGCTCGATGTACTTGAGGGTGTGCTTGGGGTTGTCCTCCCAGTAGAGCTGGACGCCCCACTGCGGCATGCCCTTCTTCCACTCCTCGGCGACCTTGGCGGGGCTCGCGTCGGCCGTGCCCGAGGAGTCCTTGGTGGTGCCGTCGGCGGAGGGGGTCTTCGGCGTCGTGGTCTTGTCGCCCTTGAGGACGAGGGTCGGCAGCATCGAGCCCGATTCCCAGCGCAGCGGATGGTCACCGGCGACGAAGGGCACCACGAGCACGAAGGAGATGACGGATACGGGCAGCACGGCGAGCAGAGGAAGGCGGGCGCGCTTCATGGAGTATCGATTCTTCTCTTCGGGTCAGGCGGGCTTGGCGATGACGACGAACTTGTTCTCCTCGCGGCGCACGAACTTCCAGAGGCCCTTGATGCCGCCGATTCCTTCGAGGAGCGAGAACACGGGCAGCATGAGGAGCACCGCCATGGGCTCCCACCACTTGCGTCTGCCGTTCGCCGAGGCGATCGCGTTGAGCCGCAGCCCTTCCCAGTACGCCCAGATCACATAGGCGAAGCTGATCGACCACAGGATGACGACCGACTGGGTCACGGGCGAGGTGTTCATGTCGCCGATGAACCAGCCGACGAAGATGATCGTGCCGACGTGCTGCAGCGGGCCCAGGATCCAGCTCGTCACACAGACGGTCAGGAACCAGCGGTAGCGGAGCGGGACCTTGCGGTTGCAGCAGAGGGCGACCAGGCCCCAGGCCCAGCGCTCACGCTGCTTGATGAAGTCCTTCGCGTTGGCCGGCGAGGCGCCGTAGCAGCGGCCGTTGAACCAGTCGCTGCGGCCGGGGTAGATCCGGCAGAACGTCAGCGCGAGCCGGGCGTCCTCGACGATCTCCTTCGGGCCGAAGTCCCAGCCGATCTCGGCCTCGATGGAGGCCCGCAGCACCAGCAGTTCGCCGTGCACGCCCGCGGCCGGGGTGCCGAGGCCGGTGAAGGCACGGAACCGCGCGATGTCGTCGGCGGGGCGGATGGCGTCGGCGAACCAGGTGAGCTTGGACACCGCGTTCTCGCGCGGGTACGTGAGGATGCCCTGCGCCATGTGCTTGACCTCTTCCGGGGTCGCACGGCGCTGGCGGTTGATGAACTGGGCGAGGGAGGCCGCGGTGTCCGGGCCCACACCGGTGTCGTCGTCCATGTGCAGCACCCAGACGTGTTCGAGGGCCTCGCCCTCCTCGATGCGCAGCTCATGGGCGTAGTTGTTGGCGCGGGCCTTGAAGCGGGTGCCGTTCTTGGTCTCGTAGACCTTCGGCACGGTCACCACCCGGATCAGGGGGGAGGTCGCCGCCAGCGCGTCGATCCGCTCGGCCGCCTCGCAGCCCTCCTCGGTGAGGACGTCCACGCGCATGTACGGGAACCACTCGGGGAGGTGCTCCACGTAGGAGAGGACGGACCGCTCCAGGGCCGGGTATGTGTCGTGCCGGCCGATGGTCGGCACGAGGGTGATCAGGAAGTCCTGGTCCACCGGGGCGGGCGGGGTCATCAGGTGGGCCTTGCGCAGCCGCCGGCGGATCAGCATGAAGCCCTGGAAGGAGACCAGGACACCGGGCACCGGCAGGGCCCAGCAGATGGTGATCACCCAGGCGAGCGGCGAGTCGCTCGGTGTGTACGACCACAGACTGAAGACGAGCAGGAACACCAGGGGGACGACGAACGGCATGATCCCCGGCCGCCACGAGGCAGTGCGCTGTGCCAGTTTCGCGTTGTGCCGCGAATGCGGCATACCCCCGTCGACCAGTGTCGTTGTCACGACTGCGGAACTCCCATGAGATCGGTGGTGCGTCGAGGCAGCAGCAGATCTCGGCACGACACGCTACGCGCGTCGCGCCTGGTCACTTCGGGTTCTGCCCCCAACGCCTTCTTTGGCGTCTCGGCCACTCAGAAGCCCCCCCGGGCGCCCAAAAACGCTGGCCGAACAGCTGCACGATCGTCGCACAATTGCTTCACGCAAGGAATACGGGTGTGAAAGGTGTAGTCAAAAGTTAATCAATCTGGCTCTTGTGCAGTGATGTCCAGATAGAGGCCGACGCAGTGATCACCTGCGCGGAGGCGTAGGTTCCCCTCACGTCGGCGGGCGTGTTCTTCCCCGTCGGAGAGGAGACGTTGTCGTACGACAGCGCCTGCCCCCACACGCTCCACAGCACCCAGGGCGTCCGGCTCAGGGTGTGCGGCTGGGCCGCGTTCAGCGGGACGTGGAAGGACTCGGCCATGGCCCGGGGCCTGCGGTACCGCTCCAGACCCCGGTACCAGACCTCCGTCCAGGCACCCTGGCCGTACGGCTTCTCCGGGGAGCCGCTGTAGTCGTCGACACCGACCACGTCCACGTAACGGCCGCCCGGGTAGTAGGCGTGCGGCGACGGGTGGCGCGAGCCGTCCCAGGAGACGGGCGCCCAGACGAAGATCAGGTTGTGCAGGCCGCGCCGTGTGACGAGGTGGTCGTATGTCGCACGCCACAGTTTTTGGTATACGGCCGGATCCTGCCCCGACCACCAGAAGCCGTCACCGGGTGCCGTGTTCATCTCGTGGTACGGCCGCAGCAGCACCGGAACCCCGCGGTCCGCCAGGTAACCGAGGTGGTCCGCGAGATAGTCGAGGTCGTGCAGCAGGGCCCGGTGCTCGGCGGTGCCCTCGGTGACGACCCGGGTGAACCAGCCGGGGTCCTTCGCGGCCGGCGAGTTGCTGTTCAGGGTCTGCGGGAAGCCCTTGACCTCGCTGCCCGGGTACGGCTGGTGGAAGGAGAAGCCGACGATCCCGGCCGGTGCGCCCCCGTTGTGCGGCAGCGAGACCCGCGCGCCGCCCGCACCGCAGTCCGTGTGCGTGCCGGAGGGCCGGTACGAGCCGTCGGCGGCCCGGGGCAGGCCCGCCCACACCCCGACCGCGAGATCCACGGCGTCCTCGGCGTACCCCCACATGCGCCGGCAGCTCGGCCAGGAACGCGAGTACGAGCGGGACTCGCCCACCGCCCAGCCCCGCTGGCCGTACCCGGGTCCCAGGTCCAGCTCCACGAAGCCGGGCAGCCGGCCCGTGATGTCCTGGGCCTTCTTGTAGTAGTAGCCCGGCTGCTTCAGGCCCCGGTAGTCGCCGTACGACGCGTTGTACCGCTCGTTCTGCAGCTCCACGTGCTGGCCGATGACCGTCCGGGAGGCCTCGCCCCGCCGCGCCTTGTTCTCCAGGCCGGCCAGCAGCGCGTAGACGTTCCGGGCGGCGGGTGTGGCCTTCGGGTCCCGGTCGCGCAGATCCGTGGGGACCGTGCCGGGCTGCTGTCCCGCGGCCTCGGGCCGTAGGGCCCACCACGACAGCGGGGCGAGCACCGCGGCCGACACCCCGGCCCCGATGAGCTGAACCCGCCCGCGCATCCGCATGATCCCCGACCCCTCCCCGACGAACCCGAGGTGATTCTGCCTCGGAACGGGAGTGGGGCGGCGGGGGTGCGTCCTGGCTCTAGGGCCTGTCGTCTGGATCAGGCCGGCGTCGCGGGGTGTGGCACGCACTCCCCCACTGCCTTAAAGGCGTGGGGGGACCCCCAGCGGCGTTGTCGTCGGTTGCCGACTCCCCCACGCTCGAACCACCTCGCGCGGGGGGACCCCCATCGCGTCGCCGCCCTCCTCCGCCTTGCAGCTGCACGCACTACGCCCCGCTCGGGTCGGTCGACAAGGCACCGTGAGCCAGGCCGGCCTGATCCAGACGACAGGCCCTAGTTCTGCGCCGCCGCCGAGGCCTGTGCCTCGCCGCGTCGGCCGATCTGGCGGAACGCGAACTCGGCCAGGTCGTCGCCGATGGTGAAGACCTGGGTGTCCTTCGTCGTCACGTCCGTGCCGTTGGTGAAACCGGCGATCGTGAAGTAGGCGTAGCGGCCGTAGGAGTTGGTGGTCGTACGGCACACCGCGCCGTCGCAGAACGGCTTGACGCCCTTGCCGGACAGCGAGCGGATGATGGCCTTCTTGTCCGCCTGGGTCTTGACCTTCGTCGCCTGGGCCTCGGAGTCGAAGACGGCCACGCCGACCGTCACCGCGACATTGCCCTTGGTGTAGGTGACGCGCATCAGACGGGTGCAGTCGTTGGCCGTGAGGACCTTCGGGAGGGTCGACTGGGCAGCCGAGACACAGTTCGTGGTGTCGGCCGTCGGGCCCTTCTTGTACACCGTCGAGCCCATGGTCAACTGCGTGCCGGGGAACAGGAGTTCCGCGCTGAGCGGCGCGGTGTCCTTGGCCTTGCTGGAGATGAACTCCTTCGGGTCCAGCGGCGGCGGCGCACTGGTCGGCGCGAAGGACGGCGAGGTGGCGCCGACGCTCGGCAGGGACCCGCTCGCGGGCAGGTTCGTCGGCTTACCGGACGCGGTGTCGTCGCCGTTCGCCGACATCACGGCCATCGCGACGGCCGTCCCGACGGCTATCGTCGCGAGCGCGCCGCCGCCTATGAGCAGCACTCTCTTGCGCCGGTTGCGTGTCTCCGCCCGGTCGGCGAGCGCGGCCCAGTCCGGGGTCTCGTCGTCGACGTTGCCGCCCCACGGCTGCTGCGATTGCGGTTTCCAGGGATCCCACTGGGACTGGGGTCCCCCCTGCCCAAAGCTCATGGGTCGCATCCTAGACGGGGCAACGGCCGTGCACGTGCGTCTCAATGAGCCCCGGAGCAACTGACGTTGGGGGTGGTCACGGTAAGTATTTTCACCGTTGCTTTCCGCGCCTGTTCCGGTCACGCCGACCGCGTTTTGACCCGTCCGGGGCGGCGCGGGTACTCTTACGGTTTGTTATGCGTATCGGCTTGGTCGTTCTCAGGCGAGAGGCCCTTACGTAGGTTCCCTGGAGCAGTTACCAGTGGGCGGCATACGGGCATCGTCCCCGGCCATTGTCGTCCCCAGCTGCACGATCGCTTCAGTGATGCCATGTGTCAGCACCCATCCACTGAAGAAGAAGGCTGCGAAGTGCGTACGTACAGCCCCAAGCCCGGCGATGTGACTCGCCAGTGGCACGTCATTGACGCTCAGGACATCGTCCTGGGCCGTCTGGCTACCACTGCCGCGAACCTCCTCCGTGGCAAGCACAAGCCGACCTATGCCCCGCACATGGACATGGGCGACTTCGTCATCATCATCAACGCCGACAAGGTTCACCTGTCCGGCAACAAGAAGACCCAGAAGCTGGCGTACCGCCACTCCGGCTACCCGGGTGGTCTGCGCTCCGTCCGCTACGACGAGCTGCTGGCGAAGAACCCCGAGAAGGCCGTCGAGAAGGCCATCAAGGGCATGATCCCCAAGAATACCCTGGGCCGTCAGATGATCAGCAAGCTGAAGGTCTACTCGGGCGACCAGCACCCGCACGCTGCCCAGCAGCCGGTGCCGTTCGAGATCACCCAGGTCGCGCAGTAGTTCCGGCCACACCCCCAAACAGAAAAGAATCTGAGGAGAACCGTGGCCGAGACCACCGTTGAGCAGCCGGTCGAAGAGACCGAGACCGAGCTCGTCGACATCGAGAGCTACACCACCGAGTCCGAGGTGCCCGTCGAGGGCGAGTACACCTCGGAGTCGCTCGCCGGCCGCTTCGGCGACCCGCAGCCGGCCGCCGGCCTGGGCCGCCGCAAGAACGCCATCGCGCGCGTTCGCATCGTGCCCGGCACCGGCAAGTGGAAGGTCAACGGGCGCACGCTTGAGGACTACTTCCCGAACAAGGTCCACCAGCAGGAAGTCAACGAGCCCTTCAAGGTGCTCGAACTCGACGGCCGCTACGACGTCATCGCCCGCATCTCGGGTGGCGGCGTCTCCGGTCAGGCCGGTGCCCTGCGCCTCGGCGTGGCCCGCGCGCTGAACGAGGCCGACGTGGACAACAACCGCGCCGCCCTCAAGAAGGCCGGTTACCTCCGTCGCGACGACCGTGCGGTCGAGCGCAAGAAGGCCGGTCTCAAGAAGGCCCGCAAGGCTCCGCAGTACAGCAAGCGCTAAATCGCGCTGGTTGTCTGTACTCCGAACGCCCCGGCGGCACGCCACTCGTGCCGCCGGGGCGTTCGTTTATCACAGCCGGGGGCGTATAACGGCACAAGGCGCTCAAAGGCTTGTGTGATCGGATGAACAGGCATCGTATGCCTGGATGCAGGACTCTCGCCCTGCAGAACTTTCGCCTTCCTCAGGAGGACAAGTGGGACGACTCTTCGGCACGGACGGCGTGCGCGGTGTCGCCAACGCGGATCTGACGGCCGAGCTGACCCTCGGCCTCTCCGTCGCGGCGGCGCATGTGCTCGCCGAGGCGGGCACCTTCGAAGGCCACCGGGCAACGGCCGTGGTCGGGCGGGACCCGCGCGCGTCCGGGGAGTTCCTGGAGGCCGCCGTGGTCGCCGGCCTGGCCAGCTCGGGAGTGGACGTACTGCTCGTCGGTGTGCTGCCCACCCCCGCGGTGGCGTATCTCACCGGTGTGCTGGGCGCCGACCTCGGTGTGGTGCTCTCCGCGAGCCACAACGCCATGCCCGACAACGGCCTGAAGTTCCTCGCGCGCGGCGGGCACAAGCTCGACGACGAGCTGGAGGACCGGATCGAGAAGGTCTACGAGGAGCACCGCACCGGCGCCCCCTGGGACCGCCCGACCGGCTCCGGCGTCGGCCGCGTCCGGCACTACAACGAAGGCTTCGACCAGTACGTCGCCCACCTCATCGGCGTGCTCCCGAACCGGCTCGACGGGCTGAAGATCGTCCTCGACGAGGCGCACGGCGCCGCCGCCCGCGTCTCCCCGGAGGCCTTCTCCCGGGCCGGCGCCGAGATCATCACCATCGGCACCGACCCCAACGGGCTCAACATCAACGACGGCTGCGGCTCCACCCACCTGGGGCTGCTCAAGGCCGCCGTCGTCGAGCACGGCGCCGACTTCGGCATCGCGCACGACGGGGACGCCGACCGCTGCCTTGCCGTGGACCACACCGGTGAAGAGGTCGACGGGGACCAGATCATGGCCGTACTCGCGCTGGCGATGCGGGAGCGTTCCGCACTGCGCTCCGACACCGTCGTCGCGACCGTCATGTCGAACCTCGGCTTCAAACTGGCCATGGAACGCGAGGGCCTGACGCTCGTCCAGACCGCGGTCGGCGACCGCTACGTCCTGGAGGAGATGAAGGAGCACGGCTACGCGCTGGGCGGCGAGCAGTCCGGGCACGTCATCATCCTGGACCACGCGACCACCGGCGACGGCACGCTGACCGGCCTGATGCTGGCGGCACGGGTCGCCGACACCGGCCGTACGCTCAAGGACCTCGCGTCCGTGATGACGCGGCTGCCGCAAGTGCTCATCAATGTGCCCGACGTGGACCGCACGAGGGTCGGCACCTCCGCCGACCTCGCGGCGGCCGTCGCCGAGGCGGAGCGCGAACTCGGCTCCACCGGGCGGGTGTTGCTGCGTCCGTCCGGTACCGAGCCGCTGGTACGGGTGATGGTGGAGGCCGCCGACATCGACCAGGCGCGGTCGGTGGCGGGGCGATTGGCGGATGCCGTGAAGTCGGCGCTGGGTTAAGCCGGTTCGGGGGTGCGCTTGCGCTGCCAGGTCCAGAACGTCTTCTGGGCGAGCAGCGTGAGCGTGCCGGCCAGCACGATGCCGCCGAGGTTGGCGAGGAGCTGCCAGGTGGAGCCCCAAGTCTGGGAGTAGTCCGTGTAGTTGAGGGCGACGGCGGCGTTCGCGGCGGCCGGAACCGTCGTCACCGAGATCGCCACGCCGATCAGGGCACCCGACTTCGCGGACGTGAGGGACAGGGTGCCCGCGATGCCGGCCAGGAAGGCGACGACGAAGGACATCCAGTCGGGATTCCAGATGAAGGCCGTGTTGGGCCGGGGCCCGTCGATCATCGACCGGTCGAACAGCCCGAAGACGTCCATCAGCCAACTGAAGCCCGCCGTCAGCACCATGGCCGCCGCGAACCCGGCGAGCAGCGCCCACAGCGACCGCCACACCAGGTGCGGAGCCTTCCGCACCAGCGCCGTGGAGATCCCCGCGAGCGGCCCGAACTCCGGCCCCACGGCCATCGCGCCCACGATCAGGATCGCGTTGTCCAGCATCACACCGCAGGCCGCGAGCATCGTGGCGACGGTCAGGAACGCGACGTAGGTGACGGTGAGCGTCGACTCCTCGTGCGTCGCATCGGCGAGATGCTCCCACAGCACGGCATCGGCACCCTCGCCGGGCGCGTCGTCCTCGGCCTTGTCGGCCCGCTTCGACAGCGACAGGTCGATGTTCTCGACGGCGATCGAGCCGGTCCGGTCGACGCCCAACTCCCGTAGCGCGCCGATGAGTTCGTCACCGGCCTCGCGGGCGACGTCGCACATGACGACATCGCCGGCCGGGTTGCGGGCGGCGCCGGGCAGGACGACGAGGTGCGTGGTGCCGACGGTCGTCTCGATCAGCCGGACGACGTCGTCGGTCCGGTCGGCAGGGGTGATCAGGCGCAGGTGCAGCATGACGCACTTCTATCAGGCCGCTCTACAGCTTCCGCAGGCTGAGCCGCCGCACCTTGTGGTCGGTGCCCTTGCGGATGACGAGGGTGGCGCGGCCCCGGGTGGGGGCGATGTTCTCCACCAGGTTGGGCTTGTTGATGGTGCGCCAGAGGGTGCGGGCGTAGTCGACGGCCTCGTCCTCGGAGACCTGGGTGTACTTGCGGAAGTACGAGTCCGGGTTCTGGAACGCGGTCGCGCGCAGCTTGCGGAACCGGTTCAGATACCAGCGCTCGATGTCCTCGGCGCTCGCGTCGACGTACACGCTGAAGTCGAAGTAGTCGGCGAGCCCGACACGGGTACGTCCGTCCTTGCCGGGGAGCGCGGGCTGCAGCACGTTGAGCCCCTCCACGATCAGGATGTCGGGCCGCCGGACCGTGAGCCGCTGGTCGGGGACGATGTCGTAGATCAGGTGGGAGTAGACGGGTGCGGTGACCTCGTCCTTGCCCGCCTTGATGTCGGCGACGAAGCGGGTGAGCGCGCGGCGGTCGTACGACTCCGGGAAGCCCTTCCGCGACATCAGCCCGCGCGCCTGCAGCTCCCGTGTGGGCAGCAGGAACCCGTCGGTGGTGACCAGCTCGACGCGCGGGTGCTCGGGCCAGCGGGAGAGCAGCGCCTGGAGGAGGCGCGCGACGGTCGACTTCCCTACGGCCACGGAGCCGGCGACGCCTATGACGAACGGGGTGCCGGACTGGGAGCCCTGTTCGCCCAGGAAGGTGTTCAGCGCGTTTCTCAGGCCGTCCGTGGCGCCGACGTAGAGGTTGAGGAGTCTGGACAGCGGGAGGTAGATGTCCCGCACCTCGTCGAGGTCGATGACATCACCGAGGCCGCGCAGCTTCTCGACCTCGTCGGCGGTGAGCGGCAGCGGCGTCTTGTCGCGCAGCGCGCTCCACTCGGCTCGGGTGAGGTCGACGTAGGGAGTCGCCTCCGGCTTGTGCCGGTGGGCGCTCCGGGGCATCGGGGAGACCGGAGAGATCACCAGTCCATTGTTAACGGAGTTTGAACGGGGTGGTGGGTGGGGTGCGTCACGTGGGCAGGCCCAGGTTCCGCCGGCACTCGGCGAGTGCGAACTCTCCGTAGCTGTCCGCGATCTTCTCCATGAGCCCGCCGTCGGGGACTCCCGGGTTCCAGGTGAGGACGGGGTACTCGCCGTCCTGGTCGGGGCGGGAGGTGTCGAGGACGGCGAACATCCACACGTCGTCGAGCAGGACCACCATCAGCTCCGGCCGCAGGCCGATGGTCCGGGCGCCAAGGGTCTCGTCCGAGGAGCCCCGGAGTACGTCCCCGGCGCGTTCGTTCCGCCACACGCCGAGGAACTCGGTGGGCGGGACATCCCAGGTGCCGAACTCCTCGATCAGCAGACGGTACGACGGCGGGAACGTCAGGCCCATCTCGCGCTCGGCACGGGCGATGAGGTCGGGGAAGCAGCCGTCGTAGTGCTGTGCGTCGTCCTTGTTGGCGCGGACCAGGGCGATGACCTGGCGGCTCGCTTCGAGAGGCGTCATGGGCCCGTCACCATGATCATGAATCCGGACGTGTGCCTGTCCGGTTCCTCGACGTCGAATCCCGCCGAGGCGAGGATCGCCATGAGGGCGGTCCGCATCTGGTTGTGCACCGTGTTGTAGTGGCGGAGGACCGGGGGCGGGTTGTCGTAGTCGATCCCCTGCGCGAAGAGAGCGAGCGCGGGACCACTCAGCTCCGCGTCCGTGCGCCAGTTCGCGTACACCCCGCCGTCGACGAACGGCGTTACGTACACGCCGATGCCGGGCAGGACGTCCGGATCGTCGGTCAGATCAGGCCGGCGCACGGGAAAACCGACGAGTCGCAGTTCCCGGCAGACTCGCCCGGCCAGCGCCTGGCGCTCCTCGACGATCTCCGGTGAGGCTTTCGGGGGCAGGTCGAATCCGGGGTGGTCGGTCATGGGCCCTCCGGAATGAATGTGGGTCTCAGCGCGGGCGGCAGGTCGGACATCGTCCCGAACACCAGGACGTGGTCGGGGTTCGTGGTGTCGTTCTCCGGCGTCGCGATGAGCCCCGACGACAGCAGGATCTTGATCAGCGCGCCCCGCATGTGCAGGCCGATCGTTCCGGGGTAGCGGACGGCGGGTGCGGTGGGGTGGCCGGCGGTGAGGCTGTCGACAGCCGCTTCGACCATCGCGGGGTCGCATCTCCAGCCCACGGACACCGGTGCCGAAACCGTCTCGGCGTCGGGGTCGACATGGACCACGGCTCCTGACCGGTCCGCTGTCGAGGGGGCTCCGTCGCGGAAGGCGGGGAGACCGGCCTGCTGGAGCGCCTGGATCACCCGGTCGGCCAGCTGGTTCCGGACGGCGAGGACCTCGTCGGGCGCGCGGGTGAAGCCGTACTCGGGAACAGCGTTGCTCACTCTCCGGGTGTCCTTCGGGTCAGTTCGCAGGGGCAAGGTGATCGACGGCCCACGGCACGTGGTCCTCGCCATAGCCGAACCGCTCGCCCAGTGCCCGGTAGCCGGCGTACTGGTGCGCGGTGAGCGGTACGGACAGCACCTTGAGCAGGCGGAGGAACAGACGGTATCCGAGGTCGGGGTCGGCGTGGGTGACTGTCTCCTCCAGGGCGGCGACCGCGGCCGGGCCCGGGATGCCGAGCCAGTGGGCGCTGACGGTACGCGTCGCCAGGTATGGGCTCGCCTCGCGGATCACCTCCAGCACCGGGGGTGCCAACTCGGTCCTTACCGGTCCTACGACGGGCGTGTACGACGGGGCGATGTCCCTCAGGCGTTTCTCGCTCACGTCCGCGATCAGTCGGAGCCAGTCCCGTCCGTCGATGCCGAGCACGTCGATGTTGAGGCCCCGGCCCGAGGCGGCCAGCCACAGGGTGGTGACGGTGTCGGTGGTGAGGGGGGAGGCAAGGAGACGGGAGGCGTCCTCGTACAGCAGCGCCGCCGCGGTGCCCGGGGTCTGCGCGGTGTCGTCGCCCGCCGCGGCCTGCTCCACACCCTCCCGTGCCGGGGGCTGCCACCAGTCGCCGGAGAAGCGCTCCGACAGTGCCGAGATGCCGAAGTCTCCCGAGCCGTCGCGCCGGGTCGGGTCGAGGGGCAGCCACTGGATGTCGAGGCCGTCGTAGACCAGCGGTCCCGGGTAGCCGAGTTTCGCGTCGAGTTCCATGAGGCGGTCGTACTGCTCTTTGCCGACCGGTACGTTCCACGCCTTCAGGATGCGGAGAAGGAGGCGGAACCCGAGCTCCCCGTCGGCTTCCCCGACGATGTCCTGCAGGGCCTCCGCAACCGTCGCGGGCAAGGAGGCAGAGGTGGGGGCAGAAGTGGAGGCTCGTATCTCTGTGATGACGGCTTCGCGGAGTTCTTCTTCCGCGAGTTCGGGGTGTGGACGCTCCAGCCAGTACACCTGGCGCCTCCTGCGGGTCCGGGCCGGGTACAGGTCCGCGAGCCCGGTCAGCCACGTCCGGAGGTCCGTCCCGAAGTCCGCCGGGTCGAAGCGTTCGTGCGTGGCCGCGAGCCAGGCCGCGCGGAGTGTCCCGTCCGGCAGACCGGAGTCCAGCAGGCAGCGGAGGTCCACACCGAGTTCCACGGCGCCTTCGCCTTCGCAGTCACCGGCCACCTCCGCGGCGAGCTCCAGCGCCCGTACGGCGTCGGGTGCGGTGGCCGAGGCCAGCCTCCCAGTGAGCGCGCTGAGCCCGAAGTCGTCCTCGTAGAGCTCGAAGTACCGTTCGCGCTGTCTCGTCATGGGTTCCATTCTCCTGTGTTCACGGTTCTCGAACATGGCCGGAATTTCCGGAATCGGGCACGAAGTGCCGTGTTCGGGCGGGCCTCGGCGCCTAGGCTGCCGCGCATGTGCGGAATCGTGGGATACGTGGGGTCGCAGTCGGCGCTTGATGTGGTGATGGCCGGACTGAAGCGGCTGGAGTACCGGGGTTACGACTCGGCGGGCGTCGCCGTGCTCGCGGACGGCGGGCTGGCGGCGGCCAAGAAGGCCGGGAAACTCGTCAATCTGGAGAAGGAACTCGTCGACCGCCCGCTGCCGGCGGGCGCGACGGGCATCGGACACACCCGCTGGGCCACACACGGCGGCCCGACGGACGCCAACGCCCACCCGCACCTGGACAACGCGGGCCGGGTCGCCGTCGTCCACAACGGCATCATCGAGAACTTCGCCTGTCTGCGGGCCGAGTTGACCGAGCGCGGGCACGATCTCGCCTCCGACACGGACACCGAGGTGGTCGCGCATCTGCTGGCCGAGGAGTTCTCGGCGTGCGCGGACCTCGCGGAGGCGATGCGGCAGGTGTGCCTGCGTCTGGAGGGCGCGTTCACGCTGGTCGCCGTACACGCGGACGAGCCGGACGTGGTCGTCGGCGCGCGCCGCAACTCACCGCTCGTGGTCGGCGTCGGCGAGGGCGAGGCCTTCCTCGCCTCCGACGTCGCCGCGTTCATCGCCCACACGCGCTCCGCGATCGAACTGGGCCAGGACCAGGTGGTCGAGCTGCGCCGCGACGGCGTGACGGTCACCGGTTTCGACGGCGCTCCGGCCGAGGTCCGCTCCTACCACGTCGACTGGGACGCCTCCGCCGCCGAGAAGGGCGGCTACGACTACTTCATGCTCAAGGAGATCGCCGAGCAGCCGAAGGCGGTCGCCGACACCTTGCTGGGGCGGATCGATGTGGAGGGACTGCTGACTCTGGACGAAGTCCGCATCCCCGTCCATGAGTTGAGGGAGATCGACAAGGTCGTCATCGTCGCCTGCGGTACGGCCTTCCACGCCGGGATGATCGCCAAGTACGCCATCGAGCACTGGACGCGTATCCCGTGCGAGGTGGAGCTGGCGAGCGAGTTCCGGTACCGGGATCCGATCCTGGGCGCGCGGTCCCTGGTGATCGCCATCTCCCAGTCCGGCGAGACGATGGACACGCTGATGGCGCTGCGGCACGCCCGTGAGCAGGGTTCGAAGGTGCTGGCCATCTGCAACACCAACGGGTCGACGATTCCGCGGGAGTCGGACGCGGTGCTGTACACGCATGCCGGGCCGGAGGTCGCCGTAGCGTCGACGAAGGCGTTTCTGACGCAGCTCGTGGCGTGCTACCTGGTCGCGCTGTATCTCGGTCAGGTGCGGGGCACCAAGTGGGGCGACGAGATCCAGGCCGTCATCCGCGACCTCTCGCAGATCTCCGGCGAGGTCGAACGGGTGCTGGAAACCATGGAGCCGGTACGGGAGTTGGCCCGGTCGGTGGCTTCCAAGAACACCGTGCTCTTCCTGGGACGCCACGTCGGCTATCCCGTCGCTCTCGAAGGCGCCCTGAAACTCAAGGAGTTGGCGTACATGCACGCCGAGGGCTTCGCCGCGGGGGAGTTGAAGCACGGGCCGATCGCGCTGATCGAGGAGGGCATGCCGGTCGTCGTCGTGGTTCCGTCGCCGCGGGGGCGGTCGGTTCTGCACGACAAGATCGTGTCCAACATCCAGGAGATCCGGGCGCGGGGTGCGATGACCATCGTGATCGCGGAGGAGGGCGACGAGACGGTCGTGCCGTACGCCGACCACCTGATCCGGATCCCCGTCACGCCGACGCTGCTGCAACCCCTGGTCGCCACGGTGCCGTTGCAGGTGTTCGCCTGCGAGCTGGCCACGGCTCGGGGCAACGAGGTGGACCAGCCGCGGAACCTGGCGAAGTCGGTGACCGTGGAGTGAGCCGACCTCAGTCAACTGCCGGGGTGTCGGCGAGACTTACGGCGGGGCAGCCGAGCATGCCGGTCAGCACACGGCGCTGACGAGGCGTCAGAGGAGTCACGAAGACCGCCGCTTCGGCGGCGGTCCGCTCACAGAGCAGCGCTGCTTCACGGACCTTCCCGTAGGTCAGAAGAGTCCGTCCGGAATAGGGCAGCGCCATCTTCCGCGCACCGCCGTCCGAGACGCCGCGCCGTTGCACGATCCGGCCCACGACCCGCGCACCGCGTAGCTCCATCTCCCGTGCCGCCGAGTCCATCAGCGCGGCGCAGTCCTTCTGCCTGCCCGAGAAGAAGCCGACGATCACCACATCGGCACCCGCGACCACGAAAGCGGGAGGCTGGTGCTGGGCCGCTTCCGTGTGCTGGGCTGGACGCCGGTTGCGCCGTCGACCCTGATGCATGGCCCACAGGCTAGGCGCCCGTCATCCGCGGCGGTACACGTTTTCCCGTGCTCCGTGTGTGCGCTGAAAGCGCGATGAGGCCGTCGTGAAACCGGCCGGGCGCAAGCTCTGTTCCAGAAGGCGGAAGGCCAGAAGGAAGGCCCGCCCACTCCAAGGAGCACACCACCATGGCTATCACCCACACCTACACCCTCACCCTCGCCGACCAGGACAAGGCCACCCTGCGGACCGCCGCGTACGGCGCCGTGTCGCTCATGGCGGCGGCCGGTACGGCCGGCTCGCCGCACCGGATCGCCACCCGCGGCAGCATCGCGCTGACCTCCGCGACCGGTCAGGTCGGCTACGTACTCGCCGAGAAGTCGAAGATCGAGGGCCTGAACGGCAGGTCCGTGGCCGAACTCGCCGACCAGGTCCTTCCGGCCCTGACGGCAACCATGCGTCTGCTCGGTCGACAGGACCCGGCCGAGGCCGACAACTTCCGCACCACCGTCACCCTTGCCGTGGAAGAGTCCGTCCGGGCCGTCAAGGGCGAGCCCGGGCCTGTCATGACCGAGATGATCCGCAAGATCACGGGAGCGCTGGACGCCGCGTGATCGGGCGGCTTTTGAGGAGTGAAGATGCCGAGTGCGGTGCGGGCGGTGCGAGTGGCCGGTCGGGAGGACGGCTGGTACCGAGGCGACTGTCACGTGCACTCGGTGTCCTCGAACGGCGGTGAGCTGACACCGGAGCGTCTCGCCGACGAGGCCCGTGCGGCGGGCCTGGATTTTCTGGCGGCCACCGAGCACAACAACGCGGACACGCACGGTACTTGGGGTCGCTGTGCCGGTGACGATCTGCTGGTGGTTCTGGGGCAGGAGGTCACCACCCGTACCGGGCACTGGCTCGCGCTGGGTGTCCGGTACGGGCAGGTGGTCGACTGGCGGTACGGCGTGCGGGACGAGGTCGTCGACCGGTGGCTGGCCGAGGTCCATCGGGGCGGTGGGCTGTGCGTGGTGGCCCATCCGCACGCGCCGTACGACTCGGGCACGTTCCTGTATCCGTACCAGGGGTTCGACGTGGTGGAGGTGTGGAACGGGCCGTGGAGCTCGGACCTGCCCTGGCAGGCGGACAACGAGGCGGCGTTGGCCGAGTGGGGGCGGGGGCTCGGTGAGGACATCCGGCAGGGCGGGTGGCGGCCGGCGATGGGAAACAGTGACGCTCATCTGTCGGGCCAGATCGGTGTTCCGCACACTGTTGTGCGGGCCGGGGAGTTGAGCACGGGCGCGGTGCTCGCCGGAATTCGTGCCGGGCGGAGTTGGATCGCCGGATCGGCCGCTGTCGAGTTGTCGTTCGAGGTCTCTGCGGGTGCTCAACGAGCGGGTGTCGGTGGGCAGTTGGAGTGCCGCGATGAACCGGTGGCGGCTCGGGTGGGCGTGCGCGGTGTGCCTTCGGGGGTGGTCAGTTTTCACACCGGGCGGGGGAAGGTCCACGCGGCTTCGCTGCCGGGCGCGGGTGCGGGCACGGTGGAGTGGCGTACCGGCGCGGCGGAGTCGGCGTTCGTCCGGGTAGAGGTGCGGCATCCTGGAGGGGACATGGCGGCTCTGACCAATCCGGTCGTTCTGCTTTGAACGCAGTCCTTCCTGGGGCGGGCGGGCGATTCGCCGGCCCCTACCCCGTCTTCTGCGTCGCGCTGTCCAGGTGCGCGATGACAGCCGCCACGTCGTCGCTCTCGGTGTGGCGGATCAGCTCCAGGGCCGGGCGGACCAGGGCGCCCGGGCGGGCGATCAGCCGGGCGAGTACGGCGGCTCGGATGTCGAGGCGGTCGATGGTGGCCTCGCGTTCCTCCTCGGCCTGGCCGGCGAGCAGGACGGTGTTGTGCCACGCCTCCTGGCGGGACTGGACGATGCTGAAGTCGAGGATCTGTTCGTCGGTGCGCCCGCCGACCCGGTCCAGCAGGGACAGGAGCGGCGACAGGGCGTCGACCGAGTCCTGCACCGCCAGCACCACCCGCGCCAGGATGTCGTTGATCAGCAGGTAGTCGTGCTGCAGGGCGTGGATGTCCGCGCCGGGGCTCGTCCGCGCGGCGGCCACGGCCAGGTCCAGGTTGATGTGCGCGTTCACGCCGAGGATCAGGTGCTGGACGATGACGGTGTCGGTGTCGTCCAGCAGCCCGAAGGTCTCGCGCCAGCAGCGCGGTCCGCCCCGGTTACGGCGCCAAGCGTCGTGGGCCTCGAAGTAGCGGTTGCCGAAGAGCGTGTCGAAGCGGTCCATCCGGGCGCCGTCCTCGAACCGCCCCTCGTGGATGGCCGCACGGATCTCGACGGTCACCTGCCGGTAGAGCGCCGCGAAGTACCCGATCCGGTCGCCGGTGCGGGTCGCCTCCCGCACGATCTCGGCGAGCCCGTCCACCACTTCGTCGATGTTCTGTGCCGTCATGCCCGACTCCCGTTCCCTGGTGCGTCGTTCGGCCTGCGCTACGGCTGCTGTCCGGTCCGGAGAGCCGGTCCCCGTCCTATCACCGCGCACCGGAAACCGGGCCTGTTTCGGCGGCCTTCGACAGAGACCGAAGGGTTCGAAGAGTTCGGAGCCCGTCAACGGCCTGAGCCCGTCAACGGCCTGAGCGCGGCGCACGCATACGCGCGCCGCGCTCAGCACAGGCAGGGGAGACCAGCTCCCGGGGAGACAGGGCGAGGGCTACTCCTCGACCGTCAGTCCCCTCCGCAGTCGTACCAGCGTCCGCGACAGCAGCCGCGACACATGCATCTGCGAGATGCCCAGTTCGTCGCCGATCTCCGACTGCGTCATGTTGGCGACGAAGCGCAGGGAGAGGATCTGCCGGTCCCGGTGCGGGAGTTCGGCGATCAGCGGCTTCAACGACTCGACGTACTCGATGCCTTCGAGCCCGTGGTCCTCGTAGCCGATGCGGTCCGCGAGCGCGCCCTCGGAGTCGTCCTCCTCGGGCTGGGCGTCAAGTGAGCTGGCGGTGTAGGCGTTTGACGCCGTCATGCCCTCGACGACCTCGTCGCGGGAGATCTTCAGACGCTTGGCCAACTCGTCCACGGTGGGGGCGCGGTCGAGTTGCTGGGCCAGTTCGTCGCCGGCCTTGGCCAGGTCGAGCCGGAGTTCCTGCAGCCGGCGCGGGACGCGCACGGACCACGAGGTGTCGCGGAAGAAGCGCTTGATCTCACCGACGATGGTGGGCATCGCGAAGGTGGGGAACTCGACGCCGCGGCTCAGTTCGAAGCGGTCGATCGCCTTGATCAGGCCGATGGTGCCGACCTGGATGATGTCCTCCATCGGCTCGCTGCGCGAGCGGAACCGGGAGGCGGCGAACTTGACCAGCGCGAGGTTGAGTTCGACGAGCGTGTTGCGGACGTACGAGTACGCGTGCGTCCCTTCTTCGAGGGACTCCAGCCGCTCGAAGAGGGTCTTGGAAAGGGCCCGTGCGTCGACGGCGCCGATCTCGTCGTACGGGGGGATCTCAGGGAGCCCCTCGATGATGGGATTGGGATCCAGTTGTGCCGGTGGGGGTGTCGACGTCGCTGTCGGGGTAGGCGATGCGTCGAGCCGGGGTGACATGGTGTCCTCCATCGTTCTCGGCATATGGCTGCCGAAGCCGGTGCGTGCACTGCGGAGTGCGGCGCCTCCAAAGCCGGTCGTGTCGGTCGTGTCGGTCGGTCGTCATCGGGTTTATCGATAGCCGGTCTAATCGGTCGTATCGAATGTCCAAAAACTTGTCCCTACTAGCCCTACCCGTTTTCCGGAGCCCGCCGCAAGTGCGCTGCGTGCCCATATGTCCACTTATGGGCGGTTGTTCGGGTGTCGGAGAGTGTGAGGAAGGCGTAGTGTTCCAGGGCGAACGTCAACAGCCACGACCTCGGGAGAGAGAGACGGCATGGACCGCGGGACGGTCGGCAGCGCACAGTCTGGCCGGCTTCTGGTCGAGGTGCGGAAACAGGGCCCCAGTGCCGTCGTGACACCGGCAGGTGAGTTGGATCACCACACCGCCGATCTGTTGCGCGAGCCGCTGGAGGACCTGCTCGCCCATGGGTACGCACGGCTCGTCGTGGACTGCTCACGGCTGGAGTTCTGCGACTCCACGGGCCTGAACGTACTGCTCGGCGCGCGCCTGAAGGCGGAAGCCGCAGATGGTGGAGTGCACCTCGCGGGGATGAAGCCCGCGGTGGCACGCGTGTTCGAGATCACTGGGGCGGATGCGGTCTTCACCGTCCACGACACCCTTGAGGCTGCTCTCGCCGACGAATAGGGGTGTTTTGCCGGTTCGCCAGGGCAGGAGAACATCTGAACCCGTCGGCAACCATCGGCAACCGGAGCGACGAAAACGCTCCTGACCCACGTACTGACTGTTGAACACGTACCGACCCTTGAACACGTACCGACTCTTGACTCGTGAACCGGTGAATCGGTGAGGTGAAGCGCTGATGAGCACCACCCGGCCCTACCCGCCGGGCGACCGCCCGGAGCCCGGTGGCGCTACGGGGGCGCCCGCGGGGGGCGCTTCCGTGCCGTCCACCGGGGACGACACCGAACCGGCCGCGGGCCGGCACACCCGCAGACTCAGCTTCGCGGGTGAGAGCGGGGTCGTCCCGCTCGCCCGCGACTTCGCCCGCCAGGCCCTGTACGCCTGGGGCTGGCTGCCCGCCGAGAGTGCCGACCGGCGCGCCGCCGCCGAGGACGTGCTTCTGGTCGTCTCCGAGCTGGTCACCAACGCCTGTCTGCACGCCGAAGGGCCGGACGAGATGTGGATCACCTGCGAGAACAAGGTGATCCGGGTCGAGGTCTCCGACCGCGGTACCGGCCAGCCCGCCCCCAGAACCCCGCACCGCGCGGGCCGCCCCGGCGGCCACGGCATGTTCATCGTGCAGCGGCTGTGCCTGGACTGGGGGGTCGTGCGGACTCCGGGCGTCACCGGAAAAACCGTGTGGGCGGAGCTGGGAGCACCGGCGTAGTGCGGACGTAGCACGGGCGAGGGCCCCACAAGAAAATCGTTTCCCCGACAACTGACGCACGCCGGATCGTCACAACTCCGGCGTGCGCTTTGCCTTCCTTCCTCACGACCCCGGGCGTACCTTGACGGCCGATCTGATGTGCCGTCAGGAATGAGGGGACCGTGTCGTACCAGAAACGAACCGCAGCGCTCGCGTCCGTCGCGGCCCTGGCCGGCTCGGCGGTATTCATGGCCGCCCCCGCAGCCCGGGCCGACGTGGTCGACGTCAACTACAAGTGCCAGACGCCGATCGGCGTCAAGACCGCCGTCTCGCCGATCGACATCAAGGGTGTCAAGAGCGGCAGCGGCTACAAGCTCACCATGTCCTGGCAGAAGGGCGTCTCCTCCAGCCCCGTCGAACTCGGCAAGGGCGCGATGAGCCCGAGCGCCACCATCAAGCTGGGCGGCGCCGACAGCGGCACGGTCTCCGTGTCGGGCCCCGCCAACGCCGCCGCGATCCCCGCCAACACCCCCATCAAAATCAATGACTTGACCGGTACGTACACCCCGAAGGCGAGCGGCAAGGTCACGTTCACGGCGGCCATCCTCACCATCAAGGCCCTCGGTACGACGACCACGTGCACCCCCACCAACAGCCCCGGCCCGTCCCTCACCCTGGACGTCACGGCGGCGGGCGGGTCATCGGGATCCAGCGGTTCGACGGGAAGCGACACCGGTACGGGCACCGACTCCAGCGGCACGCTCCCCAAGACCGGCCCCGACGACTCGGTCATCGCCCTCGGCACGCTCGGCGGCACGGTGCTGCTCGCGGGCGCGGCGGGCACCCTGTGGCTGACCCGGCGCAACCAGACGGCCCGCGCCCGCCGTTGACAGCCCCCGCACCTCCGCCGTGGAG
>NZ_JAWOAI010000024.1:0-38581 GCF_033194735.1 Streptomyces sp. W16 | reverse complement strand
AGTGCGGTGGCGGCGGTGAGGACGAGGGCGGGGCGGATCGCCTTGCCGGCGTTGCCCGCCGCCGGGGTGCCGTCCGCGTGCTCCCATCCGAAGTGGTAGAGCACGATCCGGCGCATCGAACCGGGCAGCGAGTCGATCGCCGAGCGCAACTCGGGGTCGACGGTCGCCCTGGCCCCCTCCAGGATCACCGCCGCCTCGTGCCCCTCGACCGGCGGTGTGCCGCCGCCCGACTGCGGCCCGTCGACCGGTTGGGTCCCGTCGACCGGCTGCGTCCCGTCGGCGCGCTGTTTCGCCTCCGCCCTGAACTCGGCCATGGGGTCCCCCTCGGAGAGTCCGCGGACGGTGGCGTTTCCACTGCGGCTGAGCACATGTGACCGGGGTGTACCCGCCCCGAGGGGCGGGGACACCGCGTCCAGCTGCTGAAACGTCACCTCCAGCGGCCGATCTCGACGTTCTCCAGGACGCCGAGGGCGTCCGGCACCAGGACCGCCGCCGAGTAGTAGGCCGTCACCAGGTATTTGATGATCGCCTGTTCGTTGATGCCCATGAAGCGCACCGACAGGCTCGGCTCGATCTCGTCCGGGATGCCGGCCTGCTGGAGGCCGATGACGCCCTGGTCGGCCTCGCCGGTACGCATGGCGATGATCGAGGTGGTCCGCCGGTCGCTGACCGGGATCTTGTTGCACGGGTACATCGGCACCCCGCGCCAGGTCGGGATGCGGTTGCCGCCGACCTCGATGGACTCCGGCACCAGCCCGCGCTTGTTCAGCTCGCGGCCGAACGCGGAGATCGCGCGCGGGTGGGCGAGGAGCATCCTGGTGCCGCGCCGCCTGCTGAGCAGCTCGTCCAGGTCGTCCGGGCTGGGGACGCCGTCGTGGGGCTGGAGCCGCTGGTCGTACTCGCAGTTGTTGAGCAGGCCGAACTCGCGGTTGTTGATGAGTTCGTGCTCCTGGCGTTCCTTCAACGCCTCGACGGTGAGCCGGAGTTGCTGCTCCGTCTGGTTCATCGGCTGGTTGTAGAGATCGGCCACGCGCGAGTGGATGCGCAGGACGGTCTGGGCGACGCTCAGTTCGTACTCGCGCGGCCGGGCGTCGTAGTCGACGAACGTGTGCGGGATGTCCGGCTCGCCGGAGTGGCCCGCGGCGAGGTCGATCGCCTTCTCGCCGTACTTGTTGGTGCGCTGCTCGGGGATCGCGCGCAGCTGCGTGAGGTGGTCGCGCAGACTGTCGGCGCGCTCCGCGACCATCTCGACGTCCCCGCGGGCCAGCACGAGCACCGTGCAGGCGGTGTCCGCGCGGGCCGTGTACTCCCAGATGGCCTCCGGGTCCAGCAGTGCCTGGTCGCCGAAGTAGGCGCCGTCGGCGAGGACCCCGAGGACCGTGTCGTCGCCGTACGGGCCCGTGCCGACCTTCTCCACCCTGCCGTGCGCCAGCAGGTACACCTCGTCGGCCTCGCTGCCGAACGACGCGATCGCCTCCCCCGGGGCGAACTCGCGCTGCCGGCAGCGGGTGGCCAGCTCCGAGAGCACCTCCTCGTCCTCGTAGTCCCGCAGCGCGGGCAGTTCGCCCAGCTCCGCGGGGATGACCTCGACGCGGTCGCCGGTCTTCACGAATGTCACCCGGCCGTCGCCCACGGAGTAACTCAGCCGTCGGTTCACCCGGTATGTGCCACCCTGCACGTTCACCCACGGCAGGGTGCGCAGGAGCCAGCGCGAACTGATCTCCTGCATCTGCGGCGCGGACTTCGTGGTCGTGGCCAGGTTCCGCGCAGCCGCCGTGCCAAGGCTCTGCTGCGGCTTGTTCTGCTCCGCGCGGACCTCTTCGCCTACCGACATGTAGAAATGCCCTCCCCATTCATGCCGGGCCTGTGCGCCCGACATCGTTCCCGCGCACCAGCCTTCCTCACTCAGCGTGCCGGTGGTATTACCCGAAAGAGCGGGAATGGATCTTCAACTGCTGGGCACAGGGGCTGTTTACGTCGAATGTTGTTCGAGTTGCCGCCGGGGCCGCCGTTGTCCGGATCGGCTCGCACGCCGTACGAACAAGTCGTCCGTACCAGATTTTTTCGGTACAAGCAGCGATAACAGGCGGCCGTGCACGTCGGCCGCCGCACAGCACGAAGGAGGCGTTCATGGCCTCACCCATGTCCGCAGGCGGTTTCCTGGACACGCTGCGGGACGAAGGCGTCAGGGTCGTCGAGGTCGGCGACTGGGAACACCACAACCGCAACCACAAGGGCCCGTGGGGGCCCGTCCACGGCGTGATGATCCACCACACGGTCACCAAGGGCAGCGCGCACACGGTGGAGTTGTGCCGCGAGGGCCGCCCGGACCTGCCCGGCCCGCTCTGCCACGGCGTCATCACCAAGGACGGCACCGTCCACCTGGTCGGCTACGGCCGCGCCAACCACGCGGGCCTCGGCGACGACGACGTGCTGCGCGCGGTGATCGCCGAGAAGAGGCCGCCGCACGACAACGAGGCCAACACCGACGGCAACCGGCACTTCTACGGCTTCGAGTGCGAGAACCTCGGTGACGGCGAGGACCCGTGGCCCGAGGCCCAGTTGGAGGCGATCGAGAAGGCCGCCGCGGCGATCTGCCGCCACCACGGGTGGTCGGAGCGGTCGGTCATCGGGCACCTGGAGTGGCAGCCCGGAAAGGTGGACCCGCGCGGGTTCACGATGGACTGGCTGCGCGAGCGGGTCCGCGACCGGCTGAAGTGACCCCCAGGAGACACGGACGACACCGGCGCCCCGGGTGACAATGGTGCCGTGACCAGCCCCGACCTCGCCGCGCTACGGCCCCGGCTGCCGTCGCCGGTGGAGGAGATCGCGGACGGGCGCTTCGGCCGGCACGGCATCCGGCTGCTGCTGAAGCGGGACGACCTGATCCACCCGGACCTGATCGGCAACAAGTGGCGCAAACTCGCGCCCAACCTCGCGGCGGCGGCCGGACGTACGGTCGTCACCTTCGGCGGCGCCTACTCCAACCACCTGCGCGCCACCGCCGCCGCGGGCCGTCTCCTGGGCCTGCGCACGGTCGGTGTGGTCCGCGGCCAGGAGCTGGCGGACCGCCCGCTCAACCCGTCCCTGGCCCGGTGCGCGGCCGACGGGATGCGCCTCCACTTCGTCGACAGGTCGACGTACCGGCACAAGAGCGAGCCCGAGGCGCTGGCCGGCATCCTGCGCAAGGTGGACGCGGAGGAGGCGTACGTCGTCCCCGAGGGCGGCAGCAACTCCCTTGCCGTGCGCGGCTGCCGGGCCCTGGGTGAGGAGCTGCGCGCGCGTGCCGACGTCGATGTGGTCGCCCTGGCGTGCGGGACGGGCGGCACGCTGGCCGGGCTGGCCGCCGGACTCGGCCCCGACCAGCGGGCTTTGGGGATACCGGTTCTCAAGGGCGGCTTCCTGACCGCCGACATTCAGGGCTTGCAACAGCACGCTTTCGGTGGCCGGCGGGGCGACTGGTCGCTCGACGAGCGCTTCCATTTCGGGGGCTACGCACGCGTGCCGGCCGAACTCGACGCCTTCGCCGAGGATTTCGAGCAGCGTCACGGGTTGCCCGTCGAGCGTCTCTATGTCGCCAAGTTGCTGTACGGACTTGTTGTCCTAGCCGCCGAAGGGGCCTTCCCGCGCGGGACCACGATCACGGCGGTCGTCACCGGGCGCCCGTTCCCGTAGGCCTCCCCCAGGCGCCGCAGAAACCGCCGGGCCCCTCCAGGCTCCGTAGAAACCGCTAGGCCGCCTCCCGATAAGCCGCCGCCTCCTCCAGGTCCAGCCTGCGGAGCAAGGTGCGCAGCATCTCGTCGTCGATGTAGCGGCCGTCGCGCAGCCGCACGAACATCGAGCGTTCGGCGCTGATCATCTCGCGGGACAGGCGGCGGTAGGTGTCGTCGACGGTCTCGCCGGTGACGGGGTTGGTGGCGCCCAGGCGCTCCCAGACGGCGTTGCGGCGGCGCTCCAGGACCTCGCGGAGGCGGTCGGCCAGCGGAGGCGGCAGGGCGTTGCGCTCGTCCTCCAGAAGGGCGTTCAGGCGTTTCTCGGCCACCCGGGAGGCCTGCGCCTGGGCGTTGGCCTCGGCGAGCGTCTCGGCCTGGGGGTCGCGTCCGGGGAATTTCAGCAGCCGGATGATCGGGGGCAGGCTCAGGCCCTGCACCACCAGGGTCCCGATGACCGTCGTGAAGGTCAGGAACAGGATGATGTTGCGCTGCGGGAAAGGGTCGCCGCCGTGCACCGTGAGCGGGATCGAGAAGGCGATGGCCAGCGAGACCACGCCCCGCATGCCGGCCCACGCGGTGGTCATCGCCCCCTTCCAGGTGGGGCTGTCCTCGCGCTCCCTGATCCGCGCCGACAGCAGGCGGGGCAGGAAGGCCGCCGGGTACACCCACACGAACCGCGTCGCGACGACGACCAGGAAGAGGGCGATCGCGTACAGGGCGGCGTCCAGGCCCCGGTACTCGCCAAGTCCCTTGAGCACCACCGGCAGTTGCAGCCCGATCAGGGCGAACACCGCCGACTCCAGGACGAAGGCGACCATCTTCCACACCGCCTCCTCCTGGAGGCGGGTCGCGAAATCGACCTCCCACGCGCGGTGGCCCAGATAGAGCGCCACGACCACGACGGCGAGCACTCCGGAGGCGTGCACCTGCTCGGCGACCGCGTACGCGACGAACGGGATCAGCAAGGAGAGCGTGTTCTGCAACAGCGCCTCCTTGAGGTGCGTGCGCAGCCAGTGGATCGGCACCATCATCAGGAGCCCGACCCCGACACCGCCGACGGCCGCGAGCAGGAACTCCCCGATGCCGCCGGCCCAGGTGGCGCCCTCGCCGACCGCCGCCGCGAGGGCCACCTTGTAGGCGGTGATCGCGGTGGCGTCGTTCAGCAGGGACTCGCCCTGGAGGATCGTCGTGATCCGCGAGGGCAGTCCGACCCGGCGGGCCACCGCCGTCGCGGCGACCGCGTCCGGCGGCGCCACCACGGCACCGAGCACCAGCGCCGCGGTCAGCGGCAGCCCCGGCACGATCACGTACGCGGCCCAGCCGACGACGAACGTGGCGAAGAGCACGTACCCCACCGACAGCAGCGCCACGGGCCGCACTTGGGCCCGCAGGTCGAGGTACGAGCTGTCGGTGGCCGACGTGTACAGCAGCGGGGGCAGCAGCAGCGGCAGGACGACGTCCGGGTCGAGGGTGTAGTCCGGGACCCCCGGGACGTACGAGACGGCCAGCCCGACCGCGACCAGCAGCAGTGGCGCCGGCACGGGAGTGCGCCGGGCCGCGGCGGCCACCGCGGCACTTCCCGCCACCAGCAACAGCAGTGGCATCACGTCCATCGTCCTCGCCCGCCCTCGTTTTTCCGCGCGGCCAACCGCACACCCGTCGTAATCTGGCAATCATGAAACAGTGCACGCACGCCGACGCGCTGCCGCTCCCCGAACCGGGGCCCCAGAGCGAAACCTGTCTGGAGTGTCTGGCGGCCGGCACCCACCCCGTGCAGCTGCGACTGTGCCTCTTCTGCGGCCATGTCGCCTGCTGCGACTCCTCGCCCTCCCGCCACGCCACAGCACATCACAAGGACTCCGGGCATCCGGTGATGCGGACGTTCGAGCCCGGGGAGAGCTGGCGTTGGTGCTTCGTCGACCACGTACTCCTGTGACCCCGTAATCCGACCGCCGGTTTCGACGGTTCGACCGTCTGACGTCTGGGTACGTCAACCCGGCGCGCGCTCTTCCCAATTGGGCCCGCAGGACCCCTAGCCACGGAGCGTATCCGTAGGTTTACTATGAGTGACAGCATGGGGTTGGGGTCCCGGGGACAGGAAAGTTCAGAGCGCGGTAGCGTCACCGCTGAACCAAGTATCGCGTTACCCCGGGGGGCGCCCCCTGGGCCCCCGAAAGAGCTTGTACCACCTTGGAGGTGAGGGTGTCCCAGATCGCAGGCGAGCCCGCGACCCAGGACTTCGTGGAAGTCCGGCTGCCGGCTGCGGGTGCCTACCTGTCGGTGCTGCGTACGGCCACGGCCGGCCTCGCAGCCCGTTTGGACTTCACCCTCGACGAGATCGAGGACCTCCGCATCGCGGTGGACGAGGCCTGCGCGATCCTGCTTCAGCAGGCCGTGCCCGGCTCAGTGCTCAGCTGTGTCTTCCGGCTCGTGGACGACTCGCTCGAAGTCACCGTCTCCGCCCCGACGACGGACGGTCACGCACCCTCGCGCGACACCTTCGCCTGGACCGTGCTCTCGGCCCTGGCGGGCAAGGTCTCATCGGCAGTCGACGAGGACAAGACCGTAACGATCAGCCTCTACAAACAGCGCGGCGCGGGACCCGGGCCGGCGTGAGGAACGGGGACGGGCCGGTGCGGGACGAAGAGCGCGGCACACGGGAGCTGCCGGCCGAGGGCGGCACGGGCGGAACAAGCCGTACGGCGGACGCCGGCCCCCTGGTGCCATGCGGCGGAATCCCCGAGCAGGCCCGGCCGCATCCGGAGGACGAACCCTCGGAGGCCGGTGTGACGGACGACGGTCAACGTGAGCAGGACGGTGCCGTGCGTATTGGTGGGGTCTCCCCTGTTGCTGGGGGTCCCCCCGCTCCGACTCAGTCGAGCGTGGGGGAGGAGGCGAAAGCTCGGGAAGGGGCGACGGGCCAGGCGATGAGCGAGCACGAGCGGGACGACGTGGCGGGCGCGCAAGCCGTGCAGAGTGTGCAGAGCACGCGGCACGACCCCCATGACCGCAGTGGAGCGCGCGCTCTCTTCATCGAGCTGCGCACGCTCAAGGACGGCAGCGTCGAGTACGCGGAGCTGCGCAACCGGCTGGTCCGTATGCACCTGCCGCTCGTCGAGCACCTCGCGCGCCGCTTCCGCAACCGCGGCGAGCCGCTGGACGACCTGACCCAGGTCGCCACCATCGGCCTGATCAAGTCGGTCGACCGTTTCGACCCGGAGCGCGGTGTCGAGTTCTCGACGTACGCGACCCCGACGGTCGTCGGCGAGATCAAGCGGCACTTCCGCGACAAGGGCTGGGCGGTGCGCGTCCCGCGCAGGCTCCAGGAGCTGCGCCTGTCGCTGACCACGGCGACGGCGGAGCTCTCGCAGCGGCACGGACGCTCCCCCACGGTCCACGAGCTGGCCGAGAAGCTGGGTATCTCGGAGGAGGAGGTCCTGGAGGGCCTGGAGTCGGCGAACGCCTACTCCACGCTGTCCCTGGACGTCCCGGACACGGACGACGAGTCCCCGGCGGTCGCGGACACCCTGGGCGCCTACGACGAGGCCCTGGAGGGCGTCGAGTACCGGGAGTCGCTCAAGCCGCTCCTGGAGGACCTGCCGCCCCGGGAGAAGCGGATCCTGCTGCTGCGCTTCTTCGGCAACATGACGCAGTCGCAGATCGCGCAGGAGGTCGGCATCTCCCAGATGCACGTGTCCCGGCTGCTGGCCCGGACACTGGCCCAGCTGCGGGAGAAGCTCCTCGTCGAGGAGTAGGACCGGGCCGGAGGGTCAGCCCTTCGGCTCTTCGGTACGGCGGCCGGGCCCTCGGATTCCGAGGGCCTGTGTCGTCGCCGGGTTCACCAGCAGCACCAGCGAGGCGACCGCGACCACCGCGAGCGCGATTCCGGCCGGGATGGCCACGCTGTCGGCCTGGAGCAGGTTGTAGGCCACGGGCAGCGCCATGATCTGCGTGATCACGGCGGGGCCCCGGCTCCAGCCGCGCCGGCCGAGCAGTCCGCGTGCGGCGAGCAGCGGCAGCAGCGCGAGCACCACCAGGGTCACGCCTCCGGTCACGGCCTGCTGCCGGTCGTCCGGGTCGCCGGTGAGCCCCAGGACGAGCATCCACACACCGCCGACGGCCAGCGCGAGACCCTCCAGCGCGACGAGGGCCGCCGCGTAGGTCAGACGGCGCGGACGGGGTCCGGCGGGGCCGTCGGTCGCCGTCTCCGGGGCGGGGGTCTGCTCAGCGCTCACCCCAGAAGGGTAGCCCTCGGGATTCGGCCCCAGGTGTCCAGGCTCACGCCCTCTCCTCTTACCCAACCCCTACCTCGGTATGGGACGGGTACCCCCCAGTAGGTACGCTGCAACTCATGCGTGCACTTCTCGTGGTCAATCCGGCGGCAACCACCACAAGCGCACGTACGCGCGACGTCCTGCTCCACGCGCTCGCCAGCGAAATGAAGCTGGAGGCCGTCACCACGGAGTACAGAGGCCATGCGCGTGACCTCGCCCGGCAGGCCGCGGAGAGCGGCAACGTCGACCTGGTGGTGGCCCTCGGCGGCGACGGCACCGTCAACGAGGTCGTCAACGGCCTCCTGCACACCGGCCCCGACCCGGAGCGACTGCCCGGCCTCGCCGTGGTCCCCGGCGGCTCCACCAACGTCTTCGCGCGCGCCCTGGGGCTGCCCAACGACGCCGTGGAGGCCACCGGCGCCATCCTGGACGCCCTGCGCGAGGGCAGCGAGCGCACGGTCGGCCTCGGGCTGACCTCCGGGACGCCCGGCACCGAGGACGAGTCCGTGCCGTCGCGCTGGTTCACCTTCAACGCCGGGCTCGGGTTCGACGCGGGGGTGGTCGGGCGGGTCGAGCAGCAGCGGGAGCAGGGCAAGAAGTCCACGCATGCGCTGTATGTGCGCCAGGTGGTCCGGCAGTTCCTCGGGGAGCAGCACCGCCGGCACGGGACGATCACTCTGGAGCAGCCCGGCGAGGACCCGGTCACCGATCTCGTGGTGGCCATAGTCTCGAACACCTCGCCCTGGACGTATCTCGGCAATCGCCCGATGTACACGTCACCTAAGGCGTCGTTCGATAAAGGCCTCGACGTACTCGGTCTCAGTCGCCTGTCCAGCGCCGCGGTTGCCCGGTATGGCACCCAGTTGCTCACTTCGTCCCCCGAGCGCGGACCCCACGGCAAGCACGCTGCGGCTCTGCACGACCTGACCGAGTTCACCTTGCATTCGAAGGCCCCGTTGCCCCTCCAGATGGACGGCGACCACCTCGGACTACGTACGAGCGTGACGTTCACAGGCGTACGCCGTGCACTGCGTGTGATTGTGTGAGCAGAAAGGGCTGAAGTCCTTTCACTCGAACGTTTAGACCAGGATCCACCCCATGGAAGTACGGCTGTGACCTAGTCGACACCGAGGAATCAAAAAAAACTTTCCAGAAGGGGTTGTATCCGCCGCTGAGGTTTGCGAGTCTCTACGTGGCGATCGAGACGGCCCGCAACACCGGCCTCCACGGATCACCGGAACCCCTCTTCAATCCACAGGACCCCGCCAGCGAACCTGGCGTTCGGCCCTTCACTTGTTGAGGGATTCGTGAAAGCGTTCACATTCACAAGCAACCCGCACGTAATACCAAGGAGAGGTAGCAGCCATGGACTGGCGTCACAACGCCGTTTGCCGCGAGGAAGACCCCGAGCTCTTCTTCCCCATCGGCAACACCGGTCCTGCGCTGCTGCAGATCGAGGAAGCCAAGGCCGTCTGCCGTCGCTGTCCCGTTATGGACCAGTGTCTGCAGTGGGCGCTCGAGTCCGGCCAGGACTCCGGCGTCTGGGGTGGTCTCAGCGAGGACGAGCGCCGCGCCATGAAGCGCCGCGCCGCTCGCAACCGGGCCCGTCAGGCCTCCGCCTGACATCCACCCTGCTAACAGCCTGAGCTTGGCGGCGCGTACAGCGAGTACGCATCTCCCGCCCCCGAGCCGCAGCGCGCAGTACCCCCGATGCGCATAGCAACGAGCGAGCAGCCCCGGACCATCACATGGTTCGGGGCTCTTTGCTGTTCAAGCACGCGCGCGGATACGGCAGTTCGGGCACGCACACGTGTAGGTCATGTGCACGTACGTCACTTGTGCGCCTGCACCGGCACATCCAGGATCACCCGGGTCCCCCGCTCCGGCCCCGGCACCATGTCGAACGTGCCGCCCAACTCGCCCTCCACCAGGGTCCGTACGATCTGCAGGCCCAGGTTGCCCGAGCGGTGCGGGTCGAATCCCTCGGGAAGTCCTACGCCGTCGTCCTGCACGGTGACCAGGAGGCGGGCGTCCTTGGAGGTGCCGCCGCGGACGGCCGACACCTCGACCGTGCCGGTCTCGCCCTCGCGGAAGCCGTGCTCCAGGGCGTTCTGCAGGATCTCGGTGAGCACCATGGAGAGCGGGGTGGCGACCTCGGCGTCCAGTATTCCGAAACGACCGCTGCGCCGGCCGGTGACCTTGCCCGGGGAGATCTCGGCGACCATCGCGAGCACCCGGTCGGCGATCTCGTCGAACTCCACGCGCTCGTCCAGGTTCTGGGACAGCGTCTCATGCACGATCGCGATCGAGCCGACCCGGCGTACGGCCTCCTCCAAGGCCTCCCGGCCGCGCTCGGAGTCGATGCGGCGGGCCTGGAGGCGCAACAGGGCGGCGACCGTCTGGAGGTTGTTCTTCACCCGGTGATGGATCTCCCGGATGGTCGCGTCCTTGGTGATCAACTCCCGCTCGCGGCGCCGCAGTTCGGTGACGTCCCGGAGCAGCACCAGTGAACCGATGCGGGTGCCCTTGGGTTTGAGGGGGATCGCCCGGAACTGGATGACCCCGTCGCGCGCCTCGATCTCGAACTCGCGCGGCGCCCACCCGCTGGCCACCTTGGCGAGCGCCTCGTCCACCGGGCCCCGGGTCGGGGCGAGTTCGGCGGTGGTCGTGCCCAGCGGCTGGCCGACGAGGTCGGTGGCGAGGCCCATGCGGTGGTACGCGGACAGCGCGTTGGGCGAGGCGTACTGCACGATGCCGTCGCCGTCGAGCCGGATCAGTCCGTCGCCGACGCGCGGCGAGGCGTCCATGTCGACCTGCTGGTTCGGGAACGGGAAGGAACCGGCCGCGATCATCTGCGCGAGGTCCGACGCGCTCTGCAGGTAGGTGAGTTCGAGGCGGCTCGGAGTGCGCACGGTGAGCAGATTGGTGTTGCGTGCGATGACTCCCAGGACGCGCCCGTCCCGTCGTACCGGAATCGACTCGACCCGGACGGGGACCTCTTCGCGCCACTCGGGGTCGCCCTCGCGGACGATGCGGCCCTCGTCCAGGGCGGCGTCCAGCATGGGGCGACGGCCGCGCGGGACGAGGTGGCCGACCATGTCGTCCTGGTACGAGGTGGGGCCTGTGTTCGGCCGCATCTGGGCGACGGAGACATAGCGGGTGCCGTCACGCGTGGGGACCCACAGGACCAGGTCGGCGAAGGAGAGGTCGGAGAGCAGCTGCCACTCCGAGACCAGCAGGTGCAGCCACTCAAGGTCGGAGTCGTCGAGTGCTGTGTGCTGGCGTACGAGTTCGTTCATGGAGGGCACGTCTGCGAGCGTACCCGCCGGTCTGTACCTGTCCTAAAAACACCCGCGGGCCGCGGCGCCTGAGAGGGACCCTCAGCCCTCTCGGCACCGCAGCCCGGAGCAGCAACGGCCACGGGGTGTGCGGTCCCGATCGGCCGATGGATGAGGACCCGGGGCAGTCAGGGCAGAGAGCTCCGGTTCCTCGGTCCGTCTTCCTGTGCGGGGAAGACGGAGGCTTACGCCTTAACACATTGTGGACTAGACCACTAATCCGTGTCCATGCGTTGAAGGATGTTTGATGCCGACGCTTTCCCGCACCTGTCCGCAACTACTCGGACGTCCCAGCATCCACCGCGAAGCCTAACCGTGTTGAGTCATGTGCGGGGCCAGATGGTCATGGCAATTTCCGCGAGCGCCTCCAGCTCCGCACGGCTCGCCCCGTCCCGCGCCTGCTGGGACATTCCCTGGACGACCGCCCCCGCATGCCGGGCCAGCGCGGCGGCGTCGAGGTCCGCCGGCAGCTCGCCCGCGGCGATGTCCGCCTCGATACGGCGCTCGAAGACGGCGAGGTTGGCGTTGCGCCGGGCCCGCAGGGACTCCTCGACCTCGGGGGTCGTGCAGTTGGTGGCCGCGTGGATGACGAGACAGCCGTGCGGCCGGCCGGGTGCGGTGTACTCGGCGGCGGCCTCGCGCAGGACCCGCGCCACGGCGGCCCGGGCGGTGGGCTCCTCGGCGAGCGCCCGGTCGGTGAAGGAGCCGTAGCGCGTGCCGTACTCCGCCACGACCTCGGCGAACAGGGCCTGCTTGTCGCCGAAGGCGGCGTAGAGGCTGGGGGCGCCGATGCCCATGACACGGGTCAGGTCCGCGACGGAGGTGGCCTCGTAGCCGTGCTCCCAGAAGGCGAGGACCGCCCGCTCCAACGCGGTCGTACGGTCGAAGGAGCGCGGTCGCCCTCGCGACTTACCGGCCTTGACCTGCTGTTTTGTCTCGTCGCTGCCCACCATGGAGTGAATTGTATAGCGACTGCTAGAGAAATGTCGGTGGGCTGTTGTACGGTCTTTTCTGTAGCGACCGCTAGGGAAATCGCTGGAGAGACGCGGAGGGGCGTGGACATGGGTGTGCTCGCTGGCAGGACGGCACTCGTCACGGGTGCGGGCAGGGGAATCGGGCGCGGCATCGCGGAGCGGCTGGGGCGGGACGGGGCGCGGGTCGCGGTGCACTACGGCAGGAGCGAGGCGGCGGCGAAGGAGGTGGTCGCCTCGATCGAGAGCGCGGGCGGCTCGGCGTTCGCACTCGGCGGGGAACTGGGTGTGCCGGGTGATGCCGAGCGGCTCTGGGCGGAGTTCGACCGGCACGCGGACGGGCTGGACATCCTGGTGAACAACGCGGGGATCGGGTCGTCGGCACCGATCGAGGAGATAGGGGAGGACGAGTACGACAGGGTCTTCGCGGTGAACGTGAAGGCGCCGTTCTTCCTCGTCCGGCACGGGCTGGGCCGGCTGCGCGACGGCGGCCGGATCATCAACATCTCCTCGGGGCTCGCCCGCAGCGCGGCGATGCCGCACAACATCGCGTACTCCATGACCAAGAGCGCCTTGGACGTCTTCTCCCGGGACCTGTCCAAGGTGCTCGGCCCCCGGGGCATCACGGTGAACTCGGTGGCGCCGGGCCTCATAGACACGGACAACACCGCCGAGTTGCTGCACGGGACCGAGGACGGCTGGGCCCGGGCGGCGGCCTTCTCCGCCCTGGGGCGGGTGGGAGAGACCGCCGACGTGGCGGATGTGGTGGCGTTCCTCGCGTCCGAGGACGGGCGGTGGATCACGGGGAGTTGGGTGGACGCGACAGGAGGTTCCCTCACATAGAGGCGTGTGCTCAGCGCGTCTCCGTCACCTTGGCCAGGGCGCGGGGCGCGTCCGGGTCCTGGCCGCGGGCGATGGTGACCTCGTAGGCGAGGAGCTGGAGCGGAAGGATCTCCAGGATGGGCTGGAGTTCCTCGGGGACGCCCTCGACGGGCAGGACGAAGCCGGCCGAGGCCTGTTCGACCTGGCCGGCCGGGCCGATGACGACCAGGTCGGCGCCCCGGCCGCGCAGCCGGTCGAGCACGGGCTGAAGGGCGGCGCCGCCCTTGCCGTCCGTCACGACCGCGATGACCGGGGAGACGTTGTCGACCATCGCGAGGGGGCCGTGCAGAAGATCGGCGCCGGAGTAGGCGAGGGCGGGGATGTAGCTGGTCTCCATCAGCTTGAGGGCGGCTTCCTTGGCGGTGGGATAGCCGTAACCACGGGAGGTGATAACCATGCGCTCGGCGAAGCGGTAGCGGGAGGCGAGGGTGCGGACCTCGTCCTGCCTGGCGAGCAGTTGTTCGGCGAGGTCGGGCAGCGCCTTGGCCGCGGCGCCGTCGCCGCCGCGAAGACCCTCGACGAAGAGATAGAGCGCGAGAAGGGAGGCCGTATACGTCTTGGTCGCGGGGAGTGCCTTCTCCGGGCCGGCCATGATGTCGATGTGGTACTCGGAGACGGCGGCCAGCGGTGAGTCCGGGTTGTTGGTCACGGCGACGGTGATCGCTCCGGCCTCGCGGGCGGCGCGGGTCGAGGCCACCAGGTCCGGGGAGCCGCCGGACTGACTGACGGTGACGACGAGGACGTCGGTCAGATCGGGGCGGGCGCCGTAGGCCGTGGTGGTCGACATCGAGGTGAGTCCGCAGGGCAGACCGAGGCGGATCTCCAGGAGGTACTTGGCGTACAGGGCGGCGTTGTCGGAGGTGCCGCGGGCGGTGAGCAGTACAAAGCGGGGCTTGCGGGCGGCCACGTCCTGCGCCACCTGCCGGATGCGCGGGGCGCCCTCGTCCAGGATGCGGCGCAGGACGGCGGGCTGCTCGGCCGTTTCGCGGGCCATGATCCGGCCCGGTACGTCGTTCTCGGGGGTCGGTGTCGTGGCGGTCATGCGGGGCCTCCGGAGGTTGGGCGCGATTGCGGTGCGGTGGGGCCGCGGTGTCCATTTCACCCCCTCGGACGGAGGTGTGCCTCTGTTGGGCGGTTACCGGGTTTCGGACAGGCGGCGAACTCTGGGAGGTAGGACCGGGCTCTGTTAGATTGGTGCGCGGATTGGTCTAAACCACACAGCTCCTCCGGGCTCCCCGAGTCCCCTCTGCAGAACGGCAGGCCAGCGTGGAAGTTGTCATCGTTCCGGACGCCGAGTCGGGCGGCGAGCTCATCGCCGAGGCCATGGCACAGCTGCTCCGGCGCAAGCCGGACGCCCTGCTGGGCGTGGCCACCGGCTCGACGCCACTGCCCATCTACGAAGCGCTGGCGGCCAAGGTCCGCGCCGGCGCCGTGGACACCTCGCGGGCGCGGATCGCGCAGCTCGACGAATACGTGGGGCTGCCCGCCGAGCACCCGGAGTCGTACCGCTCGGTGCTGCGCCGTGAGGTGCTGGAGCCGCTCGGGGTCGGGATGGACTCGTTCATCGGGCCGGACGGGACGGCCGAGGACGTACAGGGGGCGTGCGAGGCGTACGACAGGGCGTTGGGCGAGGCCGGCGGGGTGGACCTGCAGATACTGGGGATCGGGACCGACGGGCACATCGGGTTCAACGAGCCGTGCTCGTCGCTGGCCTCGCGGACCCGGATCAAGACGCTGACCGAGCAGACGCGGGTGGACAACGCGCGCTTCTTCGACGGCGACATAGGGCAGGTCCCGCACCACGTCATCACGCAGGGCATCGGCACCATCCTGGAAGCGCGGCACCTGGTGCTGCTGGCGACCGGCGAGGGCAAGGCGGACGCGGTCGCCGCGACCGTGGAGGGGCCCATCGCCGCGGTGTGCCCGGCGTCGGCACTGCAGTTGCACCGGCATGCGACGGTCGTGGTGGACGAGGGCGCCGCGTCCAAGCTGAAGCTCGCGGACTATTTCCGGCACACGTTCGTCAACAAGCCCGACTGGCAGGGGATCTGAGGCTCGGCTTCCCCTTCCGCACCCGTACGTGCCGGTGCCGGGCCCCCTCGTGGAAGGCCCGGCACCGGTGTATTCGGAGGTGCTCCCCCGGGTCGGGGGCGCTCCCCCGGCTCGCGGTCACGCCCCCGCGATGACCTCCGCCGCCGCGCGACCGCAGACTCGGGCCGCGCCGTGGGTGGCGATGTGGAGGGCGCCTCGGGGGGCGGCCTGCGGTATGCCCATCTCGACCACGACGGTGTCGGGGCGGGCTGCCAGCAGGGTGTCGAGGGTGGACGCCATCCAGGAGTGACGGTGTTCGTCCCGGACCACGGCGACGACGCGTCGCGTCCCGGCCGCCGTCAGGACCGCACCGGCGGCGTCCTCGTCCTCCCCGGTGAAGCTGTTCGTCTCCGTGCCGGGCAGGAGCCGGGCGAGTTCCGCGGCCACGCCCCAGGGCGTCTCGTCGCCGACGGCGATGTTGGCGACGGGGGTGAGGAGAGCGACGTAGGGCGGTTCGGTGAGGGGGTTGAAGCGGTCGGTGGCGGTGACCCTGAGAGCTCGGCGGGCGGCGGCGAGACCGATGTCGACGCGCGTCACGTCCGCGGCGGGAGCGACGCCCTCGTCCGCGGCGGGCGCCGCCGCCGAGGCCGCCCATCGGGCCAACCCCCGTACCCGTTCCGCCGCTTCGGCCAGGCGTTCCTCCGGGAGCTCGCCCGCGCGGACCGCGCTCACCAGGGCGTCCCGCAGGCGTCGTACCGTCTCGTCGTCCGCGAGGCCGCCGCCCACGCAGAGCGCGTCGGCGCCGGCGGCGATGGCGATGACGCTGCCGCGTTCGATGCCGTAGGTGGCGGCGATGGCCTGCATTTCGATGGCGTCGGTGACGATGAGGCCGTCGTAGCCGAGTTGGCCGCGCAGGAGGTCGGTCAGGATGTGCGGGGAGAGGGTGGCCGGGTGGTCCGGGTCCAGGGTCGGGACCAGGATGTGGGCGCTCATCACCGCGCGGGTGCCGGCGGCGATGGCCGCGCGGAACGGGAGGAGTTCGCGTCGCTCCAGGACGGACGACTCCGCGTCGATGCGCGGCAGCGCGTGGTGGGAGTCGACCGCCGTGTCGCCGTGGCCCGGGAAGTGCTTCGTGCAGGCGGCGACGCCCGCCGCCTGGAGGCCGGTGACATAGGCGGCGGTGTGGCGGGCGACCAGTTCCGGGTCGGCGCCGAAGGAGCGGACGCCGATGACCGGGTTGGAGGGGTTGGAGTTGACGTCGGCGGAGGGGGCCCAGTTCAGGTTCACTCCGCAGGCGGCGAGTCTGCGGCCCAGTTCGTGGGCCACCGCCCGCGTCAGGTCCACGTCGTCGACCGCGCCGAGGGCGTGGTTGCCGGGGAAGGAGGAGCCCGTGCGCACCTCAAGGCGCGTGACATCTCCGCCCTCCTCGTCGATCGCGACCAGCACGTCGTCCCGTTCGGCCCTCAACTGGGCGGTCAGGGAAGACAGTTGCTCGGGTGACGCGATGTTGCGGCCGAACAGGCCCACCGAGGCCAGGCCTTCGCCGAGGCGCCGGAGCAGCCAGTCGGGGGCCGTGGTGCCGGGGAAGCCGGGCTGCAGGACGGTGAGGGCGTCGCGCGTCAGGGTGTCTGTACCGCTGGCGAATGTCGTCATCGGTTGGCGTTATCCCTTCACAGCGCCGGCGGTCAGACCCGCGGCCATCTTGCGCTGTACGAGGAGGAAGAGGACGACGATCGGCACGGCCATCATCGTGGCGCCGGCCATCATCGGGGCGTATTCGGTGCCGTGCTTGGTGGTGAAGTTGCCGAGCCAGACGGTCGCCGTCTGGTGCTCCTGGCTGAGCAGCATGAGGGCGTACAGGTACTCGTTCCAGGCCTGGATGAAACCGTAGACCGAGGTGGCGACCATACCGGGGGCCAGGAGCGGGAAGACGACCCGGATGAAGGCGCCGGTGCGGGAGCAGCCGTCGACCATGGCCGCCTCCTCCAGCTCCTTCGGGATGTTGACGATGAAGCCGCGCAGGGTCCACACCGTGAACGGGAGGATGAAGGTCAGGTACGTGATGATCAGGCCGGAGAGCTTGTCGTACTGGTCGAGGTCGTTCAGCAGCAGGAAGACCGGGATGATCATCGAGACCAGCGGGACCATCTGGACCGCGAGGATGCCGACGATCACGATCTTCCGGCCCCGGAACGCGAAGCGGGAGATGGCGAGCGCGGCCAGCAGGCCGACGATGATGCCGATCACGACGACCGACAGGGACACGACGAGGCTGCGGCCGACCGGGCCCCAGAAGTCCGCGATGTCCAGCGCCCGGCGGAAGTTGTCGAGCGTGATGCCGGTGGGCAGCAGGCTCGGGTCCGGGTCGATGGCGTCCTTGGCCGGTTTGAACGCCGTGTCGAGCATCCAGTAGAGGGGGAAGCCGACGACGACGAAGACGAGCAGGCCGACGAGATTCCAGCCGAGCTTGGACTTCTTGCGCCCGCCGGTCGGCCTGCGGGGCGCGTCGGTCGTGAGCGCGCTCATTCGACCTCTCCGATCTGAAGCATCTGACGCATGTAGACGGCGACGACACCGAGCAGCAGCACCACCGTGACCAGGGCTATCGCGGAACCCTGTCCGTAGTCGTTGACGACGAACGCGCGGTCGTACGAGTAGGTGCTGAGCAGTTGGAAGTCGGCCTCGGGGTGACCGCCGCGCATCACGAACACCTGGGGGAAGACACCCATGTCCCAGATCACCGACAGGGTCGTGAGCATCACGATGATCGGCTTGAGGATGGGCAGGGTGACGTACCGGAAGACGCCCCACGCGCCGGCGCCGTCGAGGCGGGCGGCCTCCTCCAGCTCCTGGGGGACCTGGGTGAGTCCGGCGCTGAGGGTGATCACCACGAAGGGCACCGCGCCCCACACCACCAGCAGCATGATGACGAGGAGGCCCTGCGGTCCGCTGGCGAACCAGTTGTGGCCGACCATGTCGACGCCGGGGAGCTTGCTGAGCACGGCGTTGAAGACGCCGTAGTCCGTGTCGAAGAGCCACTTGAAGACGGTGGTCGCGACGATCACCGGCATGCCCCAACTGGCCACCAGGACAATGTTGATGAGCGTCTTCAGCCAGCCGGAGACCTTCTGCTGGAGCAGGGCGAGGGCCATGCCGGCGACCATCGTGAAGATGACCGAGCCGGCCGCGAAGACGATCGTGCGGACGACGACGCCCCAGAACTCGCCGTCGCCGAGGACCCCCGAGAAGTTGTCGAAGCCGACCCACTCGGCGGGCTTGAAGCCCCACAGCTGGGACTGCCCGAAGGTCTGGAAGGACAGCGTGACCAGACGGACCAGCGGATAGCCCATGACGAGGGCGAGGATGAGCAGACAGGGGGCGAGCAGCAGCCAGGGAATCCCGGCGCCGTTCGCTGTCCGCCGTCTGCGAGGTGCGTCGGAGACGCGCGGTGGGGGCGCCTGCCGCGGCGGCGGCACCTTGGCGGGGGTGGTCGTGTCGGCACTCATCGCGCGCTCCTCAGCGATCCCTCAGGTCGTACGGCCTTACGTGAGGCAGGGCCCTGCCCCGAAGAACCCGCGGGGGTCCAACAGGGCCCTGCCTTCAGATCACTTGACGTTGATGACCTTGTCGATCGCGGTGTCGGCCGCCTTGGCGGCGTCCTCGACCGACTGCTTGCCGGTGCCGATGTTCTGCAGCATGGTCTGCAGGACCTGAGCCTTCTCGACCTGGCCCCAGCCCGGTGCCATCGGGACGAACCAGTTGGACTCGGCCGCGGTGGCCGGGACCGCCGTCGCGGGGTCGTTCTTCAGCGTCGCGAGGTCGGTCTTGTTGTTGGGCAGGTTGCCCTTGGCCATCAGGCCCTTCTGGCCGGACGGACCGGTGAAGGCGTTGATCCACTCGGCGGCGAGCGCCTGCGCCTTGGACTTGACCGGGACGGCCAGGTCCGAACCGCCCAGGAACACGGGCATGTTCTTGCCGGACGGGCCGGGCATCACGAAGTTGACGAGGCTGGTCTTCAGCTTGCCGCCGGTCTTGTCGACCTTCGGGTCGGCCGCGCTGGCGCCTTCCCACGCGGCGGCGAAGATCATGGACGCCTTGCCCTGGCCGTAGACGATGTAACGGTCGGACTCGTCCTTGGTCTTGTCGCCGTGCATGTACTTGTCGATGACCGACTTCCACTCGTTGAGTCCCTTGATGGACTCGGGCGAGGAGAGGCTGGCCTTCCACTGGTCCCCGGACTGGGTGGCGATGGCGCCGCCGGCGTCGTAGACGAAGGACATGGCCGCGTACCAGTCACGGGTGGGCTGGTACCAGGCGCTGAACTTGCTGCCTTCCTTCTTCTGGATCTTGTCCAGGTCGGCGGTCAGCTCGGTGTACGTCGTCGGGGGCTTCTTGATGCCGGCCGAAGCGGCGATGTCACTGCGCCAGTTGGCGACGCGGCCACCGGCGTAGTAGGGGACGCCGTAGGTCTTGCCGGAGTAGGTGACCGAGGCCTTGAGGCCGTCCAGCCAGGCGGAGGAGTTGGTGAACTTGGAAGGGTCGACGGGTGCGAAGGCGCCCTTGACCATGTAGCTCAGCATCTCGGTGTTGCCCATCTCGACCACGTCGGGGGCCTTGTCGGTGGCGAGGACCGCGTCGAGCTTGGTGTTCTTGTCCGGCCAGCCGTAGTACTCGTGCTTGATCTTGACGCCGGGGTGCGCCTTCTGCACGGCCGCGTCGGCCGCCTTGACCAGCTGGGGCCAGTTGTTCTGCGCGTCGACGGTGAGCCAGACGGTCAGCTCCTTGGCGTCGGCGCCGCTCTTCGAAGAGTCCTTGTCGTCGTTGCCCCCGCACGCCGCGATGGAGACCATCATGCCCGCGATACCGATCGCGGCTATCAGCTTGCGCTTCACGCCACCCTCCTCAGGGATGCCTGCCACACCTCCCGCCCAAGAGCCGGGACCTGAACCAATGGTGTAGACCAGTACCGGGAGCTTGGACCAGACCACAGGGCCTGTCAAGAGCCCCCGAAACACCCCTGACCAGCCGTTATAGGACCTACATATGCAGGAACCTTTAAGTAAGAAGGCAGCGAAAACAACCATGCCGGAGTACTCTCGTCCGCTAGACCACTTGGCCTTGTGGACTAGACCAAAAGCGACCGCGACGGTATACAGAAGGGATCACGAAGTGACCCTTGTCCGGAGCCGGAAAGGCGGAGCATGAGCACCGACGTCAGCAGTGCGGAGAACGAGGGTGGGGCTACCGTCCGCACCGCGCGTGTGCCCAAGTACTACCGCCTGAAGAAACACCTGCTGGACATGACGGAGACGTTGCCACCAGGCACCCCGGTCCCGCCCGAGCGCACCCTGGCCGCGGAGTTCGACACCTCGCGCACCACCGTCCGCCAGGCGCTTCAGGAACTGGTCGTCGAGGGCCGCCTGGAACGCATCCAGGGCAAGGGCACGTTCGTCGCCAAGCCGAAGGTCTCGCAGGCCCTCCAACTCACCTCGTACACCGAGGACATGCGAGCCCAGGGCCTCGAACCGACCTCGCAGCTCCTGGACATCGGCTACATCACCGCCGACGACACCCTTGCCGACCTGCTCGACATCACCACTGGCGGCCGGGTCCTGCGCATCGAACGCCTCCGCATGGCCAACGCCGAACCGATGGCCATCGAGACCACCCACCTCAGCGCGAAGCGCTTCCCCGCCCTGCGCAGGTCCCTGGTCAAGTACACGTCCCTCTACACCGCGCTCGCCGAGGTCTACGACGTCCATCTCGCCGAGGCCGAGGAGACCATCGAGACCTCGCTGGCCACCCCGCGCGAGGCCGGCCTCCTCAGCACCGACGTCGGCCTCCCGATGCTGATGCTCTCCCGCCACTCCCTCGACAAGGAGGGCAAGCCGGTGGAGTGGGTGCGATCGGTGTACCGGGGGGACCGCTACAAGTTCGTGGCGCGACTCAAGCGTCCACAGGACTAGGGCCTGTCCGGCGGATTCGGTCGCAGGAAAGCAACGGTGCTCCATCGACGCCGGTGAGCGGGGTCTGGTGCGTGCAGCTGCAAGGCGGAGGAGGGAGTCGACGCGATGGGGGTCCCCCCGCGCGAGGTTGTTCGAGCGTGGGGGAGTCGGCGACCGACGACAACGCCGCTGGGGGTCCCCCCACGCCTTTAAGGCAGTGGGGGAGTGCGTGCCAGACCCCGCGTCTGCGACAGAATCCGCCGGACAGGCCCTAGGGGACTTACAGAGTTACCCGGGTTGCTCTACGTTCCTCCCGTCGCCGCATGGACGGGAGGACCACCCGGTGCGTACCGCGAACGTCCGAACCATCGTCGTCTGGACCCTCGTCGCGCTCGTCGCCGCGGCGGGCTGGTCCGTACTCGCGCTGGCGCGGGGTGAGAACGTGTCGGCCGCCTGGATGGTCGCCGCCGCGCTCGGCTCGTACGCCATCGCCTACCGCTTCTACTCGAAGTTCATCGCGTACAAGGTCCTGAAGGTCGACGGCACCCGGGCCACTCCGGCCGAACGCCTCGACAACGGCATCGACTACCACCCCACCGACCGCCGCGTCCTGCTCGGCCACCACTTCGCCGCGATCGCCGGCGCCGGACCGCTCGTCGGACCCGTACTGGCCGCGCAGATGGGCTACCTGCCCGGCACGATCTGGATCATCGTCGGCGTCATCTTCGCGGGCGCGGTCCAGGACATGGTGGTGCTGTTCTTCTCAACTCGTCGCGACGGCAGGTCACTTGGGCAGATGGCCCGCGAGGAGATCGGCCCCTTCGGCGGCGCGGCGGCCCTGGTCGCCACCTTCGCCATCATGATCATCCTGCTCGGGGTGCTGGCCCTGGTCATCGTGAACGCGCTGGCCTCCTCGCCCTGGGGCACCTTCTCCATCGGCATGACCATCCCGATCGCCCTGCTGATGGGCTTCTATCTACGGGTACTTCGCCCGGGCAGGGTCTCCGAGGTCTCCCTCATCGGCGTGGCCCTGCTGCTGCTCGCCCTGGTCGCGGGCCGCTGGGTCGCCGAGTCGTCCTGGGCCGGCACCTTCACCCTCGCGCCCTCGACGCTGGTGATCTGGCTGGTGGCGTACGGCTTCATCGCGTCGATCCTGCCCGTGTGGACCCTGCTCGCCCCGCGCGACTACCTCTCCACCTTCATGAAGATCGGCACCATCGCCCTGCTGGCGATCGGCGTCGTGGTCGCCCTGCCCGCCCTGAAGATGCCCGCCGTCACCGACTTCGCCAAGCACGGCAACGGCCCGGTCTTCGCCGGCTCGCTCTTCCCGTTCGTCTTCATCACGATCGCCTGCGGCGCCCTGTCCGGCTTCCACTCGCTGATATCGAGCGGTACGACGCCGAAGATGATCCAGAAGGAAACCCAGATCCGCATGATCGGCTACGGCGCCATGCTGATGGAGTCGTCCGTCGCCGTCATGGCACTGGTCGCCGCGAGCATCATCGACCCGGGTCTCTACTTCGCGATGAACGCCCCGTCGGGCGCGATCGGCACAACGGTGCAGAACGCCTCGCAGGTGGTGAGCAGTTGGGGCTACCACATCTCCCCCGCCGACCTCGCGCAGGCCGCGAAGAACGTCGACGAGGCCAGCCTGCTGTCCCGCACCGGCGGGGCGCCCACCCTCGCGGTCGGCGTCTCGGAGATCTTCGCCAAGGTCACCGGCGGGAGCCTGCGCGCCTTCTGGTACCACTTCGCGATCATGTTCGAGGCGCTGTTCATCCTGACCGCGCTGGACGCGGGCACGCGCGTGGGCCGGTTCATGCTCCAGGACATGCTGGGGAACGTCTACCGGCCCTTCAAGAACGTGAGTTGGAAGCCGGGCCTGGCCCTGACGAGCGCGATCGTGTGCGCACTCTGGGGCTACTTCCTCTGGGTAGGCGTCCACGAACCCCTCGGCGGGATCAACCAGCTCTTCCCGATCTTCGGCATCTCCAACCAGCTCCTCGCCGCCGTCGCCCTGGCCGTCTGCACCACCCTCCTGGTGAAGTCCGGGCGCCTCAAGTGGGCCTGGATCACCGGGGTTCCGCTCGCCTGGGACGCGACGGTCACCCTGACCGCGAGCTGGCAGAAGGTGTTCTCCAGCGACCCGAAGGTCGGCTTCTTCAAGCAGCGATCCGTCTTCCAGGACGCGATCGACGCGGGCAAGGTCCTGCCGCCCGCCAAGAACATGGACGACATGCACACCGTCGTCACCAACTCCACGGTGGACGGAGTGCTTTCGGCCATTCTCGCGGTGCTGGTCGTGGTCGTCATCGCGGACGCCCTTCGCGTCTGCGTTCGACACGTCCGCCGCCCAGCGCTCTCCACACTGAGCGAGACACCGTACGTCGAGTCGAAGATCGTGGCACCGGCCGGGCTGATCCCGACCCGGGAGGAGAAGGAAGAGGAGGCGACGGCACGCGATGTGGTCGGCGTTCAGGCGGGCGACTAGCGGAGTGCGCTGGTATGTCCGGGAGTTGACGGACGAGTCGGCGTACGAGCGGTATGTCGCGCATGTACGCCGGGACCACCCGGACGCCGAGGTCCCGAGCCGACGCGACTTCGAACGGATGCGGACGGACCGCCAGGAGGCCGACCCGAGGCAGGGCTTCCGCTGCTGCTGACCCCTGCCGTTGACACCGATGTCGGGCCTTCACTAAATCGACATGCCGATATGCGGACGGGGTCTTTCGCTGCGGTGATTCCGTGACCTACATTGCCTGCGCGTTACACAGGCGATCATTGAGGTGACGGAGCCGCGATATGTCAGATGTACCCGAAGTTCCGCCCGAAACCGGACCACCCCTGGTGACACCGGCCCGCGCCGTCATCACCGTCTGCCTGCTGGCGCCCTTCGTGGCGCTGCTCTGGGTCGGCTCCTACACCAAGATCGACCCCACGTTCATCGGCATCCCGTTCTTCTACTGGTACCAGATGCTGTGGGTGCTGATCTCGACCGCGCTGACCATGACCGCCTACAAGCTCTGGCAGCGTGACCAGCGCACCCGCCACGGAGGCAACCGGTGAACGACGGCGTGAACGGCGTCGCTCTCGGCGTCTTCATCTTCTTCTTCCTGGCCGTCACCGTCCTGGGCTTCCTGGCCGCCCGCTGGCGCCGGGCCGACAGCGAGCAGAGCCTCGACGAATGGGGCCTGGGCGGACGGTCGTTCGGCACCTGGGTCACCTGGTTCCTGCTGGGCGGCGACCTCTACACGGCGTACACGTTCGTCGCGGTCCCGGCGGCGGTCTACGCGGCGGGCGCGGCCGGCTTCTTCGCAGTCCCCTACACGATCCTCGTCTACCCCCTCATCTTCACGTTCCTGCCCCGCCTCTGGTCGGTGTCGCACAAGCACGGATATGTGACGACGTCCGACTTCGTGCGCGGACGCTTCGGCTCGAAGGGGCTGTCGCTGGCGGTGGCGGTCACCGGCATCCTCGCGACCATGCCGTACATCGCGCTCCAACTGGTCGGCATCCAGGCCGTGTTGGACGTCATGGGCGTGGGCGGCAGCGCCAACTCCAACTGGTTCGTGAAGGACCTGCCACTGCTGATCGCGTTCGCCGTGCTGGCCGCGTACACCTACTCGTCCGGCCTGCGGGCGCCCGCGCTGATCGCGTTCGTGAAGGACGGGCTGATCTACATCGTGATCACGGTGGCGATCATCTACATCCCGATCAAGCTCGGCGGCTTCGACGACATCTTCAGCAAGGCGGGCGCCAAGTTCAAGGCGGCGGGAGCGGGCGGCCTGGTCCCCGCACCGGCGGGCCAATGGACGTACGCCACACTGGCGTTGGGCTCGGCACTGGCCCTGTTCATGTACCCCCACTCGATCACCGCGACCCTGTCCTCCAAGAGCCGCAACGTGATCCGCCGCAACACCACGATCCTGCCGCTGTATTCACTGATGCTGGGCCTGCTCGCACTGCTCGGCTTCATGGCGATCGCGGCCGGAGTCAAGGTCACCAACGGGCAGTTGGCGATCCCGCAGCTCTTCGAGAACATGTTCCCGGACTGGTTCGCGGGCGTGGCCTTCGCGGCGATCGGCATCGGAGCGCTGGTCCCCGCGGCCATCATGTCCATCGCGGCGGCGAACCTCTTCACCCGCAACATCTACAAGGACTTCATCAAACCGGACGCGACCCCGGCCCAGGAGACCAAGGTCTCGAAGATCGTCTCGCTCCTGGTGAAGGTAGGCGCCCTGGCCTTCGTCCTGACGATGGACAAGACGGTGGCGATCAACTTCCAGTTGCTCGGCGGCATCTGGATCCTCCAGACCTTCCCGTCCCTGGTCGGCGGCCTCTTCACCCGCTGGTTCCACCGCTGGGCCCTGCTGGCCGGCTGGGCGGTCGGCATGATCTACGGCACGTTGGCGGCCTACGGGGTGGCGTCTCCGACCCAGGACCACTTCGGCGGCTCGTCCAAGAAGATCCCCGGCATCGGCGAGATCGGCTACATCGGCCTGACGGCATTCGTACTGAATGTCGTGGTGACGGTGGTGCTGACGTTCGTACTGAAGGCGCTCAAGGCCCCAGAGGGCGTGGACGAGACAAACCCCAGCGACTACACGGCAGACGCAGGCGACCCGGGAGTGAAGGAGGAGCTCCCCGTGATCGCCGGTCACTGACTCCACCTAAGGGGCGCGGGGAACTGCGCGACCAGCCACACACGACCCGCAGCGGGCCGCCGAAAAGCAAGACCATCGGCGGCCCGCTTTCGTACACACTCACCTACATGGACATCCTCATCCGCCGAGCAGACCCCACCGAATACGACCCCCTCGGCAACCTCACAGCCCAGGCCTACCTAGAAGATGGCCTACTCGACTACGGCGAGACCGACCCGTACCTCCCCGTACTGAAGGACGTAGCAAGCCGGGCCGCAGCCGCCGAAGTCCTCGTCGCGATGGACGGCGACCACCTCCTCGGCGGCGTCACCTTCGTCCAAGGCCCCGGCCCCGTGGCCGACATCGCCCGCCCCGGCGAGGCAGAGATCCGCGCACTCGCGGTCGCCCGCGCCGCCCGAGGCCGTGGTGCGGGCGAGACCCTGGTACGCGCCTGCATCGACCGCGCCCGAGCCACAGAAGCCTGCACAGCCATCGTCCTGTCGACCCAGAGCTCGATGCACGCGGCCCACCGCATCTACGAACGCCTGGGTTTCGTCCGCACACCCGACCGGGACTGGAATCCCGTGCCGCATCTGGACGATCTCACTCTGCTCACCTACAAGCTGACGCTCTGAAACCACCGCGACACAACATCTGGTGGTGGCGTGACGGGCGGGCACAAGATGTATGCTCATGCTCGCTGTCGCCGCAGGGGAATCCGGTGCGAATCCGGAACTGTCCCGCAACGGTGTACTTACGTGCATATGCACGCATGGTCAGTCCGAGGACCTGCCGACGGCGCGCCCGGCCACCCGGCCAGGGCGCATGACGTCCGGGCCTCGTGGAGTGGGCCGGTGGACGCGACGCCCCGTGCGCTCGTGTACTGCCGCCTGCCCTCAGCGAGGCCCTGTGCCGAGCGAGGGAGAGCCCCACCGTGACCATCGCGCCAGCAGAGCCGGCATCAGCGACCCAGGCGAACGAGGCGAACGCAGCGACCGGAACCACCATTCCCGGTACGGCCGTTCCCGGAGCGACCGTTCCCGGAGCCGACGGCCCCGGCGCCGCGATCCTGCGGACCCTGACCGAGCTGACCGCCGACCTTCCCGACGCCGACCCCGGCCGGGTCGCCGCCGCCACGTTGCGCGGCCGGTCCGCGCACGCGGACGTGGCGGAACTGCGCGAACTGGCCACGGAGGCCGCCGCCGGCCTCATCTCCGAGGACCCCGTCTACTCCCGCCTCGCCGCCCGCCTGCTGACGGTCGGCATCGCCGCCGAGGCCGCCTCCCAGGGCGTCACGACGTTCACCGAGTCCGTCGCCGTGGGCCACCGCGAGGGCCTCATCGCCGACCGCACCGCCGAGTTCGTGACGCTGCACGCGGCCCGCCTCGACGCGCTGATCGACACGGAGGCCGACGACCGCTTCGGCTACTTCGGCCTGCGCACCCTGCACAGCCGTTACCTGCTCCGCCACCCGATCACCCGCAAGGTCATCGAGACGCCCCAGCACTTCATGCTGCGCGTGGCGTCCGGTCTCGCGGAGGACGACAGCACCCGCGCCCTGGACGAAGTAGCCGCGCTCTACCGCCTGATGAGCCGCCTCGACTACCTCCCCTCCTCCCCCACCCTCTTCAACTCCGGCACCCGGCACCCCCAGATGTCGTCCTGCTACCTCCTCGACTCCCCGCTGGACGAGCTGGACTCCATCTACGACCGCTACCACCAGGTCGCCCGCCTCTCGAAGCACGCCGGTGGCATCGGACTCTCGTACTCCCGCATCCGCAGCCGCGGTTCGCTGATCCGCGGCACGAACGGGCACTCCAACGGCATCGTCCCGTTCCTGAAGACGCTGGACGCCTCGGTCGCCGCGGTGAACCAGGGCGGCCGGCGCAAGGGTGCCGCCGCCGTGTACCTGGAGACCTGGCACTCCGACATCGAGGAGTTCCTGGAACTGCGGGACAACACCGGTGAGGACGCCCGCCGTACGCACAACCTGAACCTGGCGCACTGGATCCCGGACGAGTTCATGCGCCGGGTGAACGAGGACGGCATCTGGTCGCTGTTCTCGCCGGCCGACGTGCCCGAGCTGGTCGACCTGTGGGGCGACGAGTTCGACGCGGCCTACCGCAAGGCGGAGGCGCAGGGCCTGGCCAAGAAGACCATCCCGGCCCGTGACCTCTACGGCCGCATGATGCGCACCCTCGCGCAGACCGGCAACGGCTGGATGACCTTCAAGGACGCGGCCAACCGCACCGCCAACCAGACGGCCGAGCCGGGCCACACCGTGCACTCCTCGAACCTCTGCACGGAGATCCTGGAGGTCACGGACGACGGCGAGACGGCGGTCTGCAACCTGGGTTCGGTGAACCTGGGCGCGTTCGTCACCAATGGTGAGCTGGACTGGGAGCGGCTGGACGAGACGGTCCGCACCGCCGTCACCTTCCTCGACCGTGTCGTCGACATCAACTTCTACCCGACCGAGCAGGCGGGCCGCTCCAACGCCCGCTGGCGCCCGGTCGGCCTGGGCGCGATGGGCCTCCAGGACGTCTTCTTCAAGTTGCGCGTCCCCTTCGACTCCCCCCAGGCGCAGGCCCTTTCGACGCGCATCGCCGAGCGCATCATGCTCGCCGCGTACCAGGCCTCCGCCGACCTCGCCGAGCGCAACGGCCCGCTGCCGGCCTGGGAGAAGACCCGTACGGCCCGGGGTGTCCTGCACCCCGACCACTACGACGTAGAGCTGAACTGGCCGGAGCGCTGGGCCGCGCTGCGGGAACGTATCGCCCAAGTCGGCATGCGCAACAGCCTGTTGCTGGCGATCGCGCCCACCGCCACCATCGCCTCGATCGCGGGCGTGTACGAGTGCATTGAGCCGCAGGTGTCCAACCTGTTCAAGCGCGAGACGCTGTCCGGCGAGTTCCTCCAGGTCAACTCGTACCTGGTGAACGAGCTGAAGCAGCTCGGCGTGTGGGACGCCCGCACCCGGGAGGCGCTGCGCGACGCCAACGGCTCGGTGCAGGGCTTCAGTTGGATCCCGGCCGACGTGCGCGCCCTGTACCGGACGGCCTGGGAGATCCCGCAGCGCGGCCTGATCGACATGGCCGCCGCCCGCACCCCGTTCCTGGACCAGTCCCAGTCCCTGAACCTGTTCCTGGAGACGCCGACGATCGGCAAGCTCTCCTCGATGTACGCGTACGCCTGGAAGCAGGGCCTGAAGACGACGTACTACCTGCGCTCGCGCCCGGCGACCCGCATCGCCCGCGCGGCCCAGGCCCAAGCCCAACCCACCGTCCCCGTACAGCAGTTGACGCCCGACGAAGACGCGGTCGCCTGCTCCCTGGAAAACCCCGAGTCCTGCGAGGCCTGCCAGTAATGAGCTCCACCGAAAAGAACCTCCTCGACCCGGGCTTCGAGCTGACCCTCCGCCCCATGCGCTACCCGGACTTCTACGAGCGCTACCGGGACGCGATCAAGAACACCTGGACCGTCGAGGAGGTCGACCTCCACTCGGACGTCTCCGACCTCGCGAAGCTGTCGCCGGGCGAGCAGCACATGATCGGGCGACTGGTCGCGTTCTTCGCGACGGGCGACTCGATCGTGGCGAACAACCTCGTGCTGACGCTGTACAAGCACATCAACTCCCCCGAGGCGCGGCTCTACTTGAGCCGTCAGCTCTTCGAGGAGGCCGTGCACGTCCAGTTCTACCTGACGCTCCTCGACACCTACCTCCCCGACCCGGAGGACAGGGCCGCCGCCTTCGACGCGGTGGAGAACATCCCCTCCATCCGCGAGAAGGCCGAGTTCTGCTTCAAGTGGATCAACGAGGTCGAGAAGCTGGACAGCCTCCAGACCCAGGCCGACCGCCGCCGCTTCCTCCTCAACCTGATCTGCTTCGCCGCGTGCATCGAGGGGCTGTTCTTCTACGGCGCGTTCGCGTACGTCTACTGGTTCCGCAGCCGGGGCCTCCTGCACGGTCTTGCGACCGGCACCAACTGGGTGTTCCGCGACGAGACCATGCACATGAGCTTCGCCTTCGAGGTGGTCGACACCGTGCGCAAGGAGGAGCCGGAGCTCTTCGACGACCAGCTCCAGCAGGAGGTGACCGACATGCTGCGCGAAGCCGTCGAGGCGGAGCTGCAGTTCGGGCGTGATCTGTGCGGTGAGGGTCTGCCGGGCATGAACACCGACTCGATGCGCCAGTACCTGGAGTGTGTGGCGGACCAGCGCCTCCAGCGGCTGGGCTTCGCTCCGGTCTACGGCTCCGAAAACCCCTTCTCCTTCATGGAGTTGCAGGGTGTGCAGGAGCTGACCAACTTCTTCGAGCGCCGCCCGTCGGCGTACCAGGTGGCCGTGGCGGGCACGGTCGACCTGGACGAGGACTTCTAGCCCCACCCCCCTCGACGCCCTTTATCTGCCTCTTACTTCGCGGACGACCCATGGAGCTTCCATGGGTCGTCCATGGAGTTTCTATGGAGCGGCAAAGTTCATGGGGTGCGTCTGTTCGCGGTCTCGTCGGCCCAGCTACGTTCTGCCCGTCCTGTTCATGTCACTCACCAGTGCCCCACAGGACGCTCAAAGTGTCATGCCCATGACGACGTCATCTGCCGCCGCTACGCGCGTCACAGGCCTGCCACCACGCCGAGGACCCCACTCCAACGATGGAGGCAGTACCCCATGCGTGAGAAGCCCAGACGGAGTCTGCGAAGACTGCTGACCGCCGCCATACCCGCCCTCACCCTCAGCGTCTTCGGGCTCGTGGCGGCCTCCCCCGCCGACGCGCAGCCCACCGCCCAGACAGTCGCCCAGTCCGCCCAGGTCTCCAAGGTCACCCAGAACTCCAAGGCCCTGACCGCCCCCGCGGCCCAGGCAGTCCACTCGACCGGCAAGGCCGGGCAGAAGGTGCCGACCGAGCACCTGTGCGCGACCGCGGCCCCCGGTTCGGCGGCATGTTTCGCCCAGCGGCGTACCGACATCAAGCAGCAGCTGGCCTCCGCCGTGCACGCGGACGCCGCCGCCGCGGTGTCCGGGCTGAGCCCGGCCAACCTGCACAGCGCGTACGCGCTCCCCTCGACCGGCGGCTCCGGCCTCACGGTCGCCGTGGTCGACGCGTACAACGACCCCAACGCGGCCTCGGACCTGGCCACTTACCGCTCCAACTTCGGTCTGTCGGCCTGCACCGTGGCCAGCGGCTGCTTCAAGCAGGTCAGCCAGACCGGCTCGACCACGTCCCTGCCGACGAACGACACCGGCTGGGCGGGCGAGGAAGCGCTCGACATCGACATGGTCAGCGCGGTCTGCCCGAACTGCAACATCATTCTGGTGGAGGCCACTTCGGCCACCGACGCCAACCTCGGCGCCGCCGAGAACGAGGCCGTCGCCCTGGGCGCGAAGTTCGTCTCCAACAGCTGGGGCGGCTCCGAGTCCTCCTCGCAGACCTCCGAGGACACCTCGTACTTCAAGCACCCGGGCGTCGCGATCACCGTCTCCTCCGGTGACGAGGCCTACGGCGCCGAGTACCCGGCAACGTCCCAGTACGTGACGGCAGTTGGCGGCACCGCGCTGTCCACCTCTTCCAACACCCGCGGCTGGACCGAGTCCGTGTGGAAGACGAGCAGCACCGAGGGCGGCGGCTCCGGCTGCTCCGCCTACGACGCGAAGCCGAGCTGGCAGACCGACACGGGCTGCACCAAGCGCATGGAGGCCGACGTCTCCGCCGTCGCCGACCCCGCCACCGGCGTGGCCGTCTACGACACCTACGGCGGCTCCGGCTGGGCGGTCTACGGCGGCACCAGCGCCTCGTCCCCGATCATCGCGGGCGTCTACGCGCTGGCCGGCACCCCGGGCACCAGCGACTACCCGGCGAAGTACCCCTACTCCCACACCAGCAACCTGTACGACGTCACCAGCGGCAACAACGGCTCCTGCTCGACGGCGTACTTCTGCACCGCCGAGACCGGCTACGACGGCCCGACCGGCTGGGGCACCCCCGACGGCACCGCCGCCTTCACCGCCGGCACCACGACCGGCAACACGGTGACCGTCACCAACCCGGGCAGCCAGTCCACCGCGACCGGTTCCACGGCCAGTCTGCAGATCTCGGCCTCGGACAGCGCGGGCGCGACCCTCACCTACAGCGCGAGCGGGCTGCCGACCGGGCTGTCGATCAGCAGCTCGACCGGTCTGATCTCCGGCACCGCGTCCACCGCCGGCACCTACGCCGTGACGGTGACCGCGACCGACTCCACCGGCGCCTCCGGTTCGGCCTCCTTCACCTGGACGGTCAGCACCTCCGGCGGCGGCTCCTGCACCTCGTCCCAGTTGCTGGGCAACGCGGGCTTCGAGTCGGGCAACACGACCTGGACCGCAAGCAGCGGGGTCATCACCAACTCCAGCAGTGAGGCCGCGCACGCGGGCTCGTACTACGCGTGGCTCGACGGTTACGGCTCGACCCACACCGACACGCTGTCCCAGTCGGTGACCGTCCCGAGCGGCTGCACGGGCACGACCTTCACCTTCTACCTGCACATCGACACCGCGGAGACCAGCACCAGCACGGCTTACGACAAGCTGACGGTCACCGCCGGATCGACCACCCTGGCCACCTACTCCAACCTCAACGCGGCCAGCGGGTACGTCGCGAAGTCCTTCAGCCTGTCGGCCTTCGCCGGCTCGACCGTCACGCTGAAGTTCAGCGGAGTCGAGGACTCCTCCCTGCAGACCAGCTTCGTCGTCGACGACACCGCCGTGACGACCAGCTGACCTCCTCATGAGCTGAGCCCCGGCCGTCTCGCAGCGGCCGGGGCTCTGTCATGTCCACGAATACTTCACTTCTCATGGCGGATCCGGATGCGTCCGTGACACGTCAAAGGGGCAAGGAGGCCCCCCATGCGTCGATCCATCCTCGCTCCGTCCCTCGCCGTCGCCACCCTGGCACTCGCCCTCACGGGCTGCGGCGGCACGAAGTCCGACACCGGCAGCGGCAGTGTGTCGCCGTCCTCGTCCCCCACGCCCAGCAAGAGCAAGTCGGCCTGCGCGGCGAAGGAGACCCTCGCCGCCACCGACACCAACGGCACGTTCTGCCTCACGACCGGCAGCACGGTCCGGATCCTGCTGGACGGGACGGCGTCCCGGCCGTGGGCGCAGGTCAAGACCGCCGGCAGCGCCCTGGAGGCCACCAACAGCGGGATCCTGATCCGGCCCGGCGACGCGAGCAACGCGTTCAAGGCGGTCTCGGCCGGGACCGTGAAGCTCACGTCGTCCCGGCCGCTGTGCGCGACCGCCCCGCACAAGATCTCGTGCAAGGGCATTCAGGAGTGGTCGGTCACCGTCGTGGTGACGAAGTCATGATCCGGTGGGCGGTCCGGATCTGACGGTCGATGCGCCGGTCGTGCGCGATGCCGAGCAGCGACGGGAAGGTCACGGCCACGAAGGCGGCGACGACGGCGATGAGGGCGATGAGGTTGTCCACGGCTGCGTTCATGGACATGAGTCTCGTCCTTTTGACTCCTTACCGTGAGTGGCAGGACTGCCGTACACCCTCGATTTACTGCCACATCCGGCGCACACTGGGAGCATGCTGAAAAACGTGGCCGTGGTCCTGCTCGACGGAGTGCACCCCTTCGAACTCGGCGTCGTCTGCGAGGTGTTCGGCCTCGACCGCAGCGACGAGGGCCTGCCGGTCTACGACTTCGCGGTCGCCTCGGCCGAGGGCCCGACGCTCGCCACCCATGCGGGCTTCTCGCTGGCCGTCGAGCACGGGCTGGAGCGGCTGGAGAGCGCGGACCTGATCGCGGTACCGGCGGGTGCGACCTATGCGGCGCGGGAGTACCCGGAGGCATTGCTCGACGCGCTGCGGCGGGCCGTGGACCGGGGTGCCCGGGTGCTCAGCGTCTGCTCGGGTGTGTTCGTGCTGGCCGCCGCCGGGCTGCTGGACGGGCGGCGGTGCGCGGTGCACTGGCATCACGCGGAGCTGCTGGCCCGGCGGTATCCGAAGGTCGTCGTGGAGCCCGATGTGCTGTACGTCGACGAGGGTCCCGTGATCACCTCCGCCGGTACCGCGGCCGGTATCGACGCCTGTCTGCACATCGTGCGCAAGGAGCAGGGGCCGGAGGTCGCCAACGCCATCGCCCGGCGGATGGTCGTACCGCCGCACCGCGACGGGGGTCAGGCCCAGTACATCGAGCGGCCGTTGCCGCGCTCGCAGTGCGACACGGTGGGCGAGGTGCTGGTGTGGATGGCGGAGCACCTCGACCAGGAGGTCACCGTCGAACAGCTCGCCGCCCGCGCCCTCATGTCACCGCGGACCTTCGCCCGCCGTTTCCAGCAGGAGACCGGGACCACGCCGTACCGCTGGATCCTGCGTCAACGGGTGCTGCTGGCACAGCAGTTGCTGGAGGGGACGGACGAGACGATGGACGCGATCGCCTGGCGCGCCGGCTTCGGCACCGCACCCGCCCTGCGCCACCAGTTCGTCCGCGCCCTGGGTACCACTCCGAACGCCTACCGGCGCACGTTCAGGGGCCCGGAAGCCGCCTGAACGCACGCCTGTCGTCTCACCTGGGGATCGGCCTGAGCATCAGCCGGTGCGGGTGGAGGGTGATGCCGACGCGAGTGGTGTCGTAGGAGCCGGACACCAGCTCGAAGCGGTACCTCGCCGCCACCGCCGCCGTGAACAGGCTCAGCAGAGCCATCGAGAAGTGGTCGCTGGGACACTTCCGGTTGCCCACGCTGAACGGGCTCATGGCGAACTTCGGTACTTCCTTGGACCGTTCCGGAAGCCAGCGGTCGGGGTCGAACTCCAGGTTGTGCGCATACGAACGCGGGTCGCGCTGGATCGCGTAGGGGCTGTAGATGATGTCGGCCCCGGCCGGAATCCGATAGCCGCCCAGTTCGGTGTCGGTGACCGCCCGTCGCGTCAATATCCATACGGCGGGCCACAGGCGCAACGTCTCGACGAGGACATTGTTGGTGTGGGTGAGCGCGCGGACGTCGTCGAATGCCACCGGGCGTCCGCCCGTCACGGATTCAACTTCCGCACATACCTTGTCGGTGTGTTCCGGGTGTTCGGTCAGGACTTGGAGCAGCGACATGATCGTGGACGCCACGGTTTCACTTCCGGGGGTGAGGATCGCGACGACCTGGTCGTGGATCTCCTGTTCCCCGATCGGCTCGCCATTCTCGTCGGTCGCCTCCAGCAGCGCTGTCAGCAAATCGTCCGGCTTTTGACCAGATGCCCGGCGTTCGGCGACGATCTCGTCGACGAGGAGATGCAAATCGGCCAGCGCCCGGTCGAATTCGCGGTTGGCCGGAAGGGGCAGCCGGTAGAGCGGTCCGGCCGGGACGACCATCCGCCGGTACATGCCCCGGAAGACGGTGGCGAGGGCGGTGCACAGCCGTTCGGCGCGCTCGTCCATGAAGTCGCCGCGCAGCAGACAGCGGGCCGCGATCCGCACGGCGACCCGGAAGGCCTCGGAGGTGCAGTCGATCGTCCCGCCGTGCCGCCAGCGCTCGGTGAGCGCGTGCACCTCCTCCTCGATGATCGGCCCGTAGCCGGGGATCGCGTCGAGCCGGAACGCGGGCTGGATGATGCGCCGTTGACGCCGGTGGGTGGGCCCGTTGGCGGTGGCCACCCCCTCCTTGCCGAGCAGTCCCTCCAGGGACTCCCACAGCGGGCCCGCGATGATGTAGTCGGGGCTCAGCGCGACGGCCCCGGTGAGGGCCGGCGCGGTGACGGCGTACACCGTCTTGGGGCCGAGGCGGAGCCGTACGACCTCGCCGTGGTCGCGGAGTCGGGCCATGAAGGCCAGCGGGTCGCGGACCAGCTTCCAGCCATGGCCGAGCAGCGGTACTCCGCCGCCCGCGACGGGCGGCTCCAGCAGTTCCGGCGCCTCGGGGGGCGCGGGCTTCACAGACTCGACGGTCATTTCTCACCTGCCGCTTCGTTGTTGACGTACGGGGGTGTGGACCGGTCGTCCCAGCTGTCGACCATGTAACGGCCGGACTCGTGGTGGAACCAGTAGACGGAACTGAACCAGTTCCGCATATTGCCGAGACAGGACCGTACGGCGGCGCTCAATTCCATTCCGTGTACGGTGCCGTCGTCGAGCCGCTCGGCAAGAAGTAAGGTCTCCTGTTCCGCGCCGAGGAAATCGGCAATGCATTCCTCGACCCGGCGCCTCACTTCGGCGACCGCATCCTCAAGAGTCAGCCCCTCGTGTTTGATGAGACTGATTCCGAGATTGTGGACCTCGTCGCCCGCGATTTCCTTGGGGAGGGAGCAGAGGTCGTTGTACCAGGCGGCGAATTCCTGACTGAGCAGTGCCGCCCGTCGAAATCCCGGGTGTTTCCTTACGCTGTCCGGGAGTTCGCAGCCCGCGCTCGGCTCCAACAGGTCCGTCCAGATCCAGTGCGCGAAGGTGAGCCGGCGCAGTGCGAGATATTCCTCGACCGTGGGAATGGTCCCCTCGGTGCGGTTGCGGAATTCCCGGTCGTAGGCCTCGATCACCGCGTGGAAGTGCCGGGCGAACCGCGCGTTCCAGGTGGCAGGGAGGAACGAGTAGATCCGCATCACGGTGTCGGCGAACCCCGCGACCAGGGGATCCGGGTGAAGCAGGTGGTGACGTGGTGAGTCCAGTGCGGCGTGCAACCGGAACCGCAGCCGCCGCCAGGCGTCGGGCCGGCCGTGCACGATGTCCCGGTCATGGCGGTCGTCCCAGACGAAGAACCACGCGCTGTAGTCCGCTATCGCCTGGAGCACCTCGTCCGGTGCACCCAAGTAGTACCCGGCCATCAAGTCCGTGTAGCAAAGACCGTCGGCATATTCCCTTACCTTGTCCGCCGGCATGAGACGTTTTTCCAGCAGCCAGGCACGTGTCTTCTCCTGGAGCCTCGGCCAATACGGGTGCAGTCGCCGGGGAAACGCCGCCTCGATCACCGGGAGAGAGAGCGATGGTGGAACCGCGATCGCCGTCGATGCCGACGTCGATGCCGTTGTGGTGCTGTGTGAGAAAGCAGGCACGAACAAACCCCTCTCAGCCGCCAGTTGCACACGCCCCTCCCGCCGTGCCGGGCGTGCGCCGTTGCGTATCCCCGCACTTCCCATTCAGCACCACAACTGACCGTTCTGGGAACGGATTTGCTCCCTTCACTACCCCCAAGCGTCGAGAATCCATCCTCGTGTGACTGATTTTGGATCACTACAAGAGCAGAAACGATCGAATGTGCGAGGGACATGCGAACGGCGCCTGGTCAGGGAGTTGCACCTGAACAGACGCCGTACGTAAGGGAGTTGTGATCGTCTCTGGGACTCAGTCGTTGGCGACCACGGGGTAGCGGGGCTCGTTCTCGGCCATCTGCCGCAGCGCGTCCTTGCGGTCGCGCTTGGAGAGCCGGTCGATGTAGAGGTAGCCGTAGAGGTGGTCGGTCTCGTGCTGCAAACACCGAGCGAAGTAGCCGGTGCCGCGGATCTTGATCGGGTTGCCCCGCTCGTCCTGCCCGGTGACCTCGGCGTAGTCGGGCCGCGCGAGCGGCGCATACGCGGTCGGCACGGACAGACACCCTTCGTTGCTCTCGTCCAGATGCCGCTTGTCGGCAGGCAGGTCGACCAGCTTCGGATTGCAGACGACACCGACGTGCCGCTTGCCCTCGTCGTCCATGCAGTCGTAGACGAAGACCTTCAGGCCGACGCCGATCTGGTTGGCGGCCAGGCCGACACCCTCGGCGGTGCGCTGCGAGGCGAACATGTCCGCCACCAGCGTCTCCAGCTCCGCACCGAACTCGGTGACGTCCGCGCACTCCTTGTGCAGCACCGGATTCCCGACGACCGTGATCGCCCGCGAGACCCCCCGCTCCCGCCAGGCCGCCTCACGCTCCTCGGTCCCCTCGGTATCGACGACAAACCCCTCGTCGTCCACGGGAAGCACGCCCGCGTGCTGCTGATCGGTGTCCTGCTGCGCCATGCCGACGAACGCCTTCCTCAAAACCAAGGGGGTGAAGTTGCTGATACAGGGTACGTGGATGCGCCCCATAGGGACGCGGGGCTGTGCTCATATGCGGGCGACCACCGACAACGCCCTGTCTTTTAAGGGGCGCGGGGAACTGCGCGACCAGCCACAACGGGCCCGCACCCGACCAACGACCTCAGCAGACCTCTTCCAAGTCCCGCCAGTCCCGAGAGTCAGGGCTATCGGCAACCCACCCGTCCAACAACCCCCGAACCAGCGACGCGGGCGCAGCCAACCCACACTCCCGCTCCGGCACCCACAACTGCCCATCCGTCCGATGACCGAGCGGCCCAGGATGCCCCGGCTCACTGTGATCATGCGGATCAAGATGCTCCCCGTCACCCTCATCCGAAGGCATCCGGGACTCAGAACACATCCGACACAGCAACCGCACGGAAGACGACCAGTCCTCCGCCGCGAACCCGGCGTCAGCCGCCAGCTGCTCCAACGCATCCCGGTCGGCCTCGGCGGCAGCCTCAAGCAGCACCACCCACGTCGGCACAGGCGACGGCGCCCACAGCTCGATCTCGTCGAACACGGGGTAGGAGTGCCCGGCCGCCGTGGTCCGCTCCCCGTGCGGCACCCCGTCGTGCAGCACGACCTCACCCCAGCGTCGCCCGGACGAGGGAAGCGGGATGGACAGCACCTCGATCCGCGCCGGATCCAGCCGCCGCCCCCACACGACCTCGGCCTCCCCCTCGGGAGAGAGCCGTACGGCCGCGCTGCCGAGGTCCATCCCGGCCGGTTCGCCCGCCGCGGTGACCCCGCCCGGCACCCGCAGCCCGTAC
>NZ_JAWOAI010000023.1:0-38766 GCF_033194735.1 Streptomyces sp. W16 | reverse complement strand
GCGCGGCACGGGCCGTCGGCTGGCTGCTCGACCATCCGGCAGAGGCCGCCGCCATGGGGCGCCAGGGCGGCCGGCGGGTACGCGGCGCCTTCGCGCCGCACGTCATGTGTACCGCCGTCGACGCCTGCTACCGCGGACTGCTGGGCCTTCCCGTCCAAGGACCTTCCGCGGGTCCCTCCCCCTGAACCGTCCATCGGGCTCGCGTTGCCGACGGAGAGCCGAACACGGAGATCCACATGCGCCTGACAGTCATCGGAACGGGTTACGTCGGAGCGGTCCACGCCGCGTGCATGGCGGAGATCGGGCACGAGGTCCTCGGCGTGGACACCGACGCCGAGCGGATCGCCGGGCTCGCCTGTGCCAGGCCGCCGTTCCGGGAGCCCGGCCTGTCCGAGATCCTGAGGCGGGCGGTGGACGCGGGCACCCTGCGTTTCACGACCTCGCCGGCCGAGGCCGCCCGGTTCGGCGACACACACTTCATCTGCGTCGGCACTCCACAGGACCCCGACTCGGGCGTTGCCGACCTGAGGTACGTCGACGCCGCTCTGGACGGTCTCCTGCCGCATCTGCGCCGCAGCGGATACCGGCGGGTCCTCGTGGTCGGCAAGTCCACCGTGCCGGTCGGTACGGCGGGTCGGCTGGCCGCGCGCCTGCACGTGGCCGCCCAGGACGGCGAAGTCGCGTGGAACCCGGAATTCCTGCGCGAGGGCTGCGCTGTCCGGGACGCCCTGCGGCCGGAACGCATTGTGGTGGGTGTCCGCTCCGACCAGGCAGAGGCCCGGTTGAGGGAGATCTACGCGCCTCTGCTGCAGGAGGGCACCCCGTTCATCGTCACCGACCCGGCCACCGCCGAACTGGTCAAGCTGGCCTCGAACTCCTTCCTCGCCACCAAGATCTCGTTCATCAACGCCATGGCGGAGATCTGCGACGCGACCGGCGCCGACGTGCTGACGTTGGCCGAGGCCATGGGCCGGGACTCCCGCATCGGCCCCCGCTTCCTCGCCCCCGGACTGGGCTACGGAGGCAGCTGCCTGCCCAAGGACATCCGCGCCTTCGCCGCCCTGGCCGACGAACTCGGCCAGGGCCGGTCGGCAGCCCTCCTCCGGCAGGTCGACGAGATCAACACACGACAGCGCACACGCTGCGTGGATCTGGCGCAGCGGCTGGCCGGAGGATCCTTCGCGGACCGGAACATCGCCGTGCTCGGCGCCTCCTTCAAGCCCCACAGCGACGACGTCCGCGACTCGCCGGCGCTCGCGGTCGCGGACGCGGTGCGGCGCCGGGGAGCCCAGGTCCGGGTGCACGACCCCGAGGCGGTCGACAATGCCCGGGCCGCGTACCCGGCGCTCCAGTTCGCCCTGGACGTGACCAAGGCGTGCGAGAAGGCGGACGTCGTGCTGCACCTGACGGAATGGCCCCAGTACCAGGAGCTCGACCCCGCCGCTCTCGCCGCCGTGGTCCGCACCCCGGCCATGGTCGACGCGCGCAACACGCTCGACCCGGCAGCCTGGCGTGCGGCGGGATGGACGCTGTGTGCGCCGGGGCGCCCCAGGCTCGGCTGAACGGCGGGAGGAACTCATGATCACCCGTGACTGCCGGTGGGTTCGGTCATGAGCGCGCTCATTGAGGACTACGCCCTCATCAGCGACCTGGAAACCGCCGCGATGGTGGGCAGGAACGGGTCGATCGACTGGCTGTGTCTGCCCCGCTTCGACTCACCGCCCTGCCTGGCCGCGCTGCTCGGCACGGCGGACAACGGATTCTGGCGGGTCGCGCCCGTCGCGAGCGGCATCTGCGCGCTCCGGTCGTACCGGCCGGACACTCTGGTCCTGGAATCGGAGTGGGCGACCGCGACCGGGGCGGTACGGGTCACGGACTTCATGCCGCCGCGCGCCCAACATCCCTGCATCGTAAGGCTGGTGGAGGGGCTGGAAGGGGCCGTGCACCTGCGCAGCGAGCTGCGGCTGCGCTTCCACCACGGCAGGGTCCTCCCCTGGATCAGGGTTACCGACGACTGCACCGTCGCGGTCGCCGGGCCGGACGCCGTATGGCTGCACGCCGACGGTCCGGTACGGGTGCGGCGCATCGTCGACCGGTCCGCCTCCACGGTCCTCGACTTCACCGTCCCGGCCGGACGACGGCTGGCGCTGACCCTGGTGTGGGCGCCGTCCCATCTGCCCGCGCTGCCCGCGCCGTTGTGCGTGCCCGCCGAGACGATCCTGAAGGAGACCGACGACTTCTGGTGGCGCTGGAGCGCCCAGTGCCGCTACGAGGGACCGTGGCGGGACGCCGTCGTACGGTCCCTGATCACGCTGAAGGCACTGACCTGCGCGCCCACCGGAGGTATCGTCGCGGCGCCCACCACCTCGCTGCCCGGCTGCATCGGCGGAGAGCGCAACTGGGACCACCGGTACTGCTGGCTGCGTGACTCCACCCTGACCCTGTCCTGTCTGCTGCGCAGCGGCTACCGCGACGAGGCGACCGCCTGGCTGGACTGGCTGGTGCGGGCCGTCGCGGGCGATCCCGCCGATCTGCAGACCGTGTACGGCGTCGGAGGGCAGCGTCTCCTGCCGGAGATCGAGGCACCCTGGCTGGCGGGCTACGAGGGCTCGCGGCCGGTACGGTTCGGGAACGCCGCGGTGAGCCAGCTCCAACTCGACGTGTACGGCGAGGTGCTGGACACCCTGCACCTCTCGCTGCGGGCCGGGATCCCGCTGCCGGCCCATGTGTGGGACCTGGTCGAGGCGCTCATGGGTCACCTCCTCGCGCACTGGCGCGAACCCGACCAGGGACTGTGGCAAGTCCGGGGCCCGGGGCGGCAGTTCGTCCACTCCAAGGTGATGGCGTGGGTGGCCGCCGACCGCGCATTGCGGATGGGGGAGCTGCTCGGCCGGAACGGCGCCTCGGGCCAGTGGCGTGCCATGCGGGACGAGGTGCACCGGCAGGTGTGCCGGCAGGGCTGGGACGCGGCGCAGGGGTCCTTCGTGCAGTCGTACGGCTCGTCGGCCCTCGACGCATCGGCCCTGCTGATTCCCCGGCTGGGTTTCCTCCCGGCCCGTGACGAGCGGGTGCTCGGCACCGTCCGGGCGATGCGCGGACTCACCCGCGGCGGGTTCGTGCGGCGGTACGCGCAGGGCACGGACGGTATGCGCGGTCGCGAGGGAGCGTTCGTCGCGTGCTCCCTCTGGTACGCCGACGCGCTCGCCGCCACCGGGCACCCGCGGCAGGCACGGGAGGCCTTCGAACGTGTCCTCGCGATCCGCAACGACGTCGGCCTGCTCTCCGAGCAGTGGGACCCGGACGCCGGCCGCCAACTGGGCAACACCCCCCAGGCGTTCAGCCACATCGCCCTGGTGGAGACGGCGTTCGCCCTGTCAGCAGGATCATCCCCGAGTCCCCGTAGTCCGGAAGGGTCGGATCGGAGTCGATCCGGGTCACGGTGAGCTCCTCTGTCAGCGGCGCGAACACCTCCCGGACCGTGTCCGGGTCCACGGGACAGCCCGGCCACCACGAGTCGCAGCCGATGCGGTACGTCGGCATGTTCTCCATGAACGCCGCCACCAGCCGCCCGCCCGGCACGACGGACCGCGCGAAGCGGCCGCAGAACTCCGTGAACTCCGCGAAGTCCTCGCTCGCGCCCTCCGCCACGAAGTGCATCGACGCCAGCTCGTAGCCGCCCGGCTCGACGGCCCGGACATCCGCGTGCACGACCCGCACGCGCGACAGCGCCGTCGACAGGTCCGCGGGAAGGTTCGGGTCGAGCCGCCGGCCCAGCTCGTAGAAGGGCAGCCAGCCGGCGTCGGGGCCGTTGCGGAGCTGCTTCGACAGATAGGCGACGTTCGCCGCGCCCGCCTCCACAGCGTCGATACGGTGGCTCGCCGAGGCGGCCAGCATCAGCGGGTACAGGTTGGGTCCGGCGCCGAACTCCAGGGACCGCGCGATGCTTCCGGGCGGGATGCGGCGGTAGAAGGCACAGTGGTGGGCGATCACCGCCGCGTCGCACGGATGCAACTCACGGTAGTTCTCGGCGAGATAGTCCTCGACGGGCCAACTGTCCCAGTCCACGTCGTCGTTGCGGATCGGCGGGGGAGAGGGCTCTGCGGGGCGGGGCATCCCGGGCTCAGCTCCTGCGCCGTAGGGCGAAGCGCCGAGAGGCCCCGGTCAGGGCGTCGTTGAGCCGGTCGATGTCCTCGTCGGAGTTGAGCGCCGTGATCTGCACCCGGAAGCCGACCCGGTCACGCGGCACCAGCGGGTAGGCGGCGAGGGTCACGTAGATGCCCCGGTCCCACAGGAATCCGGCGACCGCCTCCAGTTCGGACGCGTCGACGAGCGGGATCTCCACGATCGGCAGCCGATGGCCGGTGGGCGCGTCCAGACCGAGGGCGTCGACGTGGTCGAGGACCCGCACCGACTTGCGGTGCAGATCGGCGCGGATCGCGTCCCCCCGCCGGTCGTTGACCTCCAGACCGGCGAGCGCCGTGGCCAGCGAGGCCGTCGGCGAGGGGCCCGAGTACAGGTAGGGCGCCGCCGCGACCTTCAGGTGGTCCTTCAGCCGGGAGGGCAGCGCGAGGAAGGCCAACAGGGACGAGTACGCCTTGGAGAAGCCGCCGACGAGCACGATTTCGTCGTACGACTCGCCCGTGTGCCGCACCGCGCCGTTGCCCCGGGACCCGTACGGGCACAGCTCGTCCGCCGTCCGTTCCCCGATGACGCCGAAGCCGTGCGTGTCGTCGACGTACAGCGTCGCGCCCCGCTCCCGGCAGAGGCTGGCCAGCACGGGGAGATCGGGGATGCCGCCGGTCATGCTGTCGACGCCGTCCAGACACACGAGCCGGGGCGCGCCGGACGGTACGGCCCGCAGCAGGGCATCGAGTTCGTCGGGCCGGTCGGCGCGGAATCGACGCAGGGTCGCGCCCTGGCCGCGCGCCGACACACAGCCGTCGTACACCGTGCGGTGCGCCCTGGCCTCGACGAAGACGTGCCCCTGGTCGGCGAGGACGGGGATCACCGAGGCGTGGATCAGGGTGGCGGTCGGCAGCAGCAGCGTGTCCGGCGCGCCGAGCAGGGCGGTGAGCCGCTCCTCGATCGCGGGATACAGCTGGGGACTGCCCAGCAGCCGTGACCAGCTGGGGTGCGTGCCCCACTGCCGTACGGCCGGCTCGATCGCGTCCATGATCTCGGGGTCCCAGTCGAAGCCCAGGTAGTTGCAGGAGGCGAAGTCGATCAGCCAGTGGTCCCCGCTGCGGATGTGCCGGCCGCGCACCTCGTCCAGGACCGCGTCGCACATGGGGCTGGTCCGGCGCAGGTGTGCGAGCTCGGCCCAGCGTGGATCACGGCGGACTTTCCGGAGCCCGGCGGCGGTTTCTCGCATGGCGGTTGCTCCTTCTCAGCGGCCGTGGTGCCGCTGGTCGTGCCGCCGCAGGATCTGTTCGCCCTGCTCCACCGTCATCGGTCGCGCGAACAGGTACCCCTGCCCGAACCGGCAGCCGATACCGGCCAGGAGCTCCCGCTGCGCCGGCTCCTCGATGCCCTCGGCGATCACCTGAAGTCCGAGCGTGTCGGCGATGCGGACGATTCCCTCGACGAGCGCCACCTGTCTGGGATCCTGCGGGATGTCGTCGATGAACGTCTTGTCGATCTTGAGTACGTCGATGGGGAATTCCCGGAGATAGCGTAGCGAGGAGTACCCGGTCCCGAAATCGTCCACCGCGATCCGCACGCCCAGCCCCTTCAACTCCCGGGTGAGCGCGTCGATATGGTTGTCCCGCTGCATCAGCACCGACTCGGTGAGTTCCAGCTGCAGCGACCCCGGGACCAGCCCCGGGGTGTCGAGCGCCCGGCGCACCTCGTCCAGAAACCCCGTGTCCCGCCATTGCCGCGCGGACACGTTGACACTGATGTACGGCGGTGTCTCACACCGGCTGCCGTGCTGCAGCCGCGCCATGTCGGACGTGGCGTTCCGCAGCACCCAGGCGCCCAGCGGTGTGATCTGCCCGGTCTCCTCGGCGAGTGGGATGAACTGGCCAGGCAGTACCAGACCCCGCCGGGCGTGCGGCCAGCGGGCCAGCGCCTCGAAGCCGACCACCTCGTCCGCGGTGATGTCCACAACGGGCTGGTAGCGCAGCGCGAACTCCTCCCTGGCGATCGCGTTGTCCAGCCGCGCCTGCAGTTCGTGCCGCGCCGCCATCCGCTCATGCAGCTGGGGCTGGAAGCGACGCCACTGACGCTTTCCGGCGGCCTTGGCCGCGTACAGCGCCAGATCGGCATGGGCCAGCAGGTCCTCGGCGTCGGTGCTGTCCATCGCCGTGGCCACGCCCACACTGGCGGAGACGCTCACCGAGTCGTCGGCCAGCTGGAAGGGCCGGTTGAGGGTCTGGATCACCTGGGCGGCCAGCAACTCGGCGTCCAGGGGCTGCCTGGCGTCCTCCATCAGCACCGCGAACTCGTCACCCCCGAGCCGCGCCGCGGTGTCCGTGCGGCGCAGCGTCTCCGACAGACGCGCACCGACCGCGCCGAGGAGCCGGTCGCCGACCGAGTGGCCCAGCGTGTCGTTGACGATCTTGAAGTCGTCCAGGTCGACGAAGAGCAGGCAGGTGAGTGCCGGCTCCCGGCGGCCGCGCAGCAGAGCGCGCTCGGTGCGCTCCAGGAGCAGCGTCCGGTTGGGCAGTCCGGTCAGCGAGTCGTGGAAGGCCCGCTGGGTCAGCTCGTGCTCCAGCTGCCGCTGTTCGGTCACGTCCCGGAGGGTCACCACCAGCCCGCCCACGGTCTTGTCCTGCCGCAGGTCGCGGCAGCGCACCTCCACCTCGATACGAGTGCTGTCCCGCAGCACCCACCAGTGGTCGTGGGCCTCCTCCCGCCGGTCCTCGCACAGGTCCTTGAGCGTCCGGTCCGCCCGGTCGCGGTCCCGTGGATCCAGCAGGTCCCGCAGTGCCGTACCGCTGAGCCGGGCGCTGCCGAACACGGCCTCGGCGGACGGGCTGGCGTACCGGACGGTCCAGTCGTCGTCGACGATGAGGATGACGTCCGAAGCGTTGCGCACCAGGGTGCGGAAGTACGCCTCGCTCTCCTTGCGGCTGATCTCCTGCCGCAGCGCGATGCGTTCCATCGCCAGGCCCGCGTGCGAGGCCAGGATCTCCAGCGTGCCGCGCATCTCGCCGAGCCGGTGTTCGGGCCCCGCCGCGAGCAGCACGCCCGGCAGTTCGCCTCCGGCCGGCCTGCCGGGCTGGACCATGGGACACACCAGGGCGGTCGGCAGGCCGTCGAGTCCGCCGGCCGTCTGCGGCCCGAGCGCGGCGGTGGGAACCATGAGCGTGCGGTGCAGGGCGAGAGCGGTCCGGCCGGCGCCGTCCCGGCCGAAGGACCGGTCGAGCAGCGCGTAGAGATCCTGGGCGTGTTCTGCCGACAGAACCGTGCTGCTGTGCTCGATCCCCGGTCCGAACAGTGCGCTCACCGCCGAGGCGCAGGTCTGCTCTATCTCCTGCGGCCGTGCCGCCGCCACCAGGGAGGCGGTCGCCGCACGCAGCGCCAGCTCACGGGTCACCGCCTTGCGATGGGCCACGACCATGCCCGCGAGCCTCAGGATCACCAGCAGGAACAGGAGACACGAGAAGACGGCGAGCACGGTCGCGTCCCGCACGTTGCCCGAATGCCCCTCGTAGAGCAGGATCGCGGGCGCGATCAGGGTGGCCCCGGTGAGCAGCGGCAGCCGCCACCGCTGGGGCGGAAGCGCGGATTCCGGTGGGGACTCCGGTGCGGTCAGCTCCGCCATGGACGGATGCAGCGCGGCCAGTCCCCAGGCCGTGTAGAAGACGATCCAGCCGGAGTCCAGCAGCGTGCCGGCCTGCCACATGTCGTTCAGCTGCAGGATCCCGTACGCGATGTCGAAGCCGAGCAGGGTGAGGGTGCCCAGGACCAGCAGCTGCACGGCGCGGTTGCGGCCGGAGACCGGGCTGGGGGTGAGCAGCCTGGCCAGCATGGCCAGCACCAGGACGTCGCCGAGAGGATAGGCGATGCTGATGGCCCGCTGCTGCCAGGTCAGGCCCTCCACCTGGGTCAGCGGCTGCACCAGATACACCCAGACCGGCAGGGCCAGGCCGGCGGTGATGATCAGGGCGTCCAGCAGGCTGGGCAGGTCACGGTCCGCCCAGCGGTACCGGACCAGGCCGAAGAGGCCCGCCGCGAAGAGCGGATAGGTGGCGAGGTAGCACGCGTCCGCGGGGGAGGGGAACGGATTGGACGCGTGAAAGTACTCCTCCAGCACGTTGTAGGAGGTGTCGCCCGCGATGAAGGTCAGCAGTCCGCCGGCCAGCGCCCACCAGGGCCAGCGGTGCGCCGGCCGGTGGATGTGCACGCCGGTGAGTACGGCGGCGACGCCACTCAGCCCGATCACGGCCCAGAGTGGTGTGCGCGTCGCCGGGATGGACATGTACAGGCCGGTGACGACCACGACCAGCGTGATGTACACGGCCATCAACCGGTGAGCCAGATGCAAGGGGGAACGCCTCCCCGAGTCGGAGGTCACCGGGCCGCGAACGACTCGTCAATGATGAGATACAGGTTCAAAGCGTAGGCACGGCGGGCGCCGGGCTGCATCTCGTCACCGAGTGCCCGGCTGCCCCACCGTTCCGTGTTCGGCCGCGCGCCTCATCGCTTCGTGTTCGGCCGGCGCGCGGAGTCGGTGTAGCCGTGCGGGTTCTGCCGCTGGAAGCGCCAGGCGTCGCGGCAGATGTCGGTCAGGTCCCGGGTGGGCCGCCAGCCCCAGGCGCGCGCCACCGCGCTCGCGTCGGCCACGAGCTCGGGCACGTCGCCCGGGCGGCGCGGCACGACCTCGTACGGAACGGGACGGCCGCACGCCGCGGAGAACGCGGCGACGACATCGAGGACCGAACTGCCCCGGCCGGCGCCCAGGTTGTACACATGCAGGCCCGGCTCGTCGGCCAGGTGGTCGAGCGCGATGCGGTGGGCCTCGACGGTGTCCATGATGTGCAGGTAGTCGCGGATCCCGGTGCCGTCCCGCGTGGGGTAGTCGCCGCCGAACACGGGGAGCCGTTCCCGTCGGCCGACGGCGACCTGTGCCACGTACGGCAGCAGGTTGCCGGGTGTGCCGCGGGGGTCCTCGCCGAGCAGCCCGCTGGGGTGGGCGCCGGCCGGGTTGAAGCAGCGCAGGCACAGCACGGTGTATTCGGGGCACCTGCGGCAGACGTCGGCGAGTATGTGCTCGCAGATCCACTTGGAGGCCGCGTACGGGTTGACGGGCCGGGCCGGGGTGGCTTCGTCGAGCGGGCCGTGTCCGGCGTCGCCGTAGAGCGCGGCGGTGGAGGAGAACACGAGCTGGTGCACCCCGTGCTCGTGCATGGTCCGCAACAGGGCGGTCGTGCCGCCGACGTTGGTGTCGTAGTACTCGACGGGCCTTCGGGTCGAGGGACCCGCGGCCTTGTACGCGGCGAAGTGCAGGACGGCGTCGACGGGATGGCGGTCGAAGACGGCCGAGAGGGCGGGCCGGTCACGGACGTCCAGTTCGTAGACGGCACCGGCGAAGCGGCCGGCGATCCGTTCGACCCGGGCGAAGGCCTGCGGCGTGCTGCTGGAGTAGTCGTCGACCACGATCAACTCATAGCCGTGGTCGAGCAGTTCGACACAGGCATGACTCCCGATGAAACCGGCTCCGCCAGTGACGAGGATGGTCGACGGCGGGCTCATCAGTCCGGCTCCTCACTGCCAGACATCGTACGTTTACGACGTATACAGCAAACTTTGAACCCTTTCGCGACGGGAGTCAAGCGGCGACAGCCCTCTGGCAACCGGTTTCTGGCGAGACGCGTTACGTTGCCGTGTCCGTGAGCTTACCCAGTCTTTTCGAAAGTTCGCCCAAGGTCTTGACGCCGTTTCCGAGCCGGAAGAAGCTCTGCCCCAACGCGTGACAACCGGTTTCTATTGGAGGTGGTGCGGTCATGCACCCACGTGCTGGTGCTCCCCTGAGCCGCCGACGATTTCTCGCCCTCTCGGCAACCGGTGCCGCGACCGGCGCGGCGGCGCTGAACGGCTGCGCCCTCCAGGTGTCGACCGGGGTGAGCGGAGCGGGCGAGACCATCACGGTGATGGCGAAGGCCGACGACCTGGGCCCCGACCTGGTCAAGCAGGCCCAGAAGGACACCGGCATCGCCATCAAGCGGGTGGACTACGACATCACCAAGCTGATCGCGATGCTCACCAGCGGCAACCCGCCGGACCTGGTGCGCGGGGTCGGCGCGGTGGACGCAGCGTTCTACGCCGCGCGGGACGTGATGCAGGAACTGGACCCCTACTTCGCCACGAGCAGCGTCCTGCGGCCCGACGACCTGGACGCGGTCAACAACCTGTGGCGCTACGACGGAAAGGTCCAGGGCAAGGGCCCCCGCTACGGCATGGCCAAGGACTTCTCCCAGGACTCCATGTACTGGTACAACACCGCCGCCTTCGACAAGAAGGGCGTCGCCTACCCGTCAGAGACCGAACCCATCACCTTCGAGGAGTGGCTGGACCATGCCCAGCACCTCGTACAGCGTTCGAAGGGCCAGACGACCGTCTTCGGCGGCAGCTACAACGGCCTGGTCAAACTCACGCTCATGGCGACCATGACCGCCTCCGCCGGCGGCAGCCTGTTCGCCGACGACTTCTCCAAGGTCGACTTCACCACCCCCGAGGCCCGCAAGGCGCTGGCCTGGTACCTGGACTACTGCCGGCTCAAGGTCGGACCCAGCGCCGTCCTGCCCGACCCCAACGGCTGGGACGGCCCCACCTACCAGGCCGGCCGGATGGCCATGTCGAACAACGGCTACTGGATGGGCGGCATGATCGGCACCGACAAGAAACTGGCCCAGGTCTCCCGGCTGGCACCCGCCCCCGTCTTCGCGGGCGGCCCCCGGATCAGCGCCTGCCAGGGCGGCACCGGCATGTGGATGCCCCGCAAGTCGAAGAACAAGGACGTCGCCTGGCGGATCTTCGAGTGGTTCTTCGGCGAGGCACCGGCCAAGGCCCGCGCCTCCAGCGGCTGGGGCATCCCCACCCTGAAGTCCCTAAGACCTCTGATGCCCCATCAGGAGGACTTCCAGAAACGGACGTTGAACGCACAGCAGAACGAGCTGAAGCACTTCTCGGTGGTCGCCGTCTCCCCGTACATCTCGGGCGACGCCTTCGAGTCCCTCTTCAACCAGGCCGCCACGCCCGCGATGAAGGGCGAGATGTCCGTCGACCGCCTCGCCGGACGCCTCAACTCGGTCATCAACGAACAGATCAAACGCGGGAAGGAGCAGGTGGGATGACGGTCGATCAGGCATCCTCGCCGGTCGTCGGACGGCCACGCCCGACCGCGAAGGCCGGCCGGACCCGGTCAGCCGCGCGCACCGGCCCCTCGATGACGACGCGCAAGCACCGCGCGTTCTACATGTTCGCCTCACCGTGGATCATCGGCTTCTCGCTGCTGACCATCGCGCCCATGGCGTACGCGCTGTGGCTGAGTTTCACCACGTACGACGGCATCTCCCCGCACTGGCACTACGTCGGCCTCGGCAACTACCGCGAGCTGATGGGCGATTCGGTCACCTGGGACGCCCTGGGCCGGGCCGGTCTGTTCGCGCTGCTCTCCGTGCCGCTGTCGATCATCGCCGGACTGGCGCTCGCCGTCCTCGTCAACCGGCCCATGAAGGGACGCGGGCTCTTCCGCACCCTGCTCTATCTGCCCGCCGTGGTACCGCCGGTGGGCGCGGGCATCGCCTTCAAGAACCTCTTCGACCAGAACTCCGGTGCCGCCAACGGCGCTCTGACCTTCTTCGGCTTCGACGCGATCGGCTGGCTGGCCGACCCCTACGCCCGCTACGTCCTCGTCATGACGGTGCTCTGGGCCGCCGGAAACATCATGATCATCTCGCTGGCGGGGCTCCAGGACGTCCCCCGCGAACTCCACGAGGCGGCCCGCATCGACGGCGCGAGCGCCTGGCGCACCTTCCGCAGCATCACCGTGCCGCTGCTGTCGCCGGTACTGCTCTTCCAGACCGTGACCGGGGTGATCGCCTCGGTGCAGACCATCATGCCGATGCTGCTCGCCCCCGTACCCGGCACGGGCGGCCTCACCTCGATCCCGCAGTCCAACTACACCTACATGATCCATGTGTTCGCGGAGTACTTCGCGCTCGGCCGCTACGGATACGCCTCCGCACTGCTGTGGGTGCTCTTCGTCCTGATCCTCATCGCGACCGGACTCATCTTCAAGTTCACCTCGGGAGTGGTGTTCTACAACGTCGGCCCGGAGGCGCAGAAGTGACCACCACCAGCGTGAACCCCAAGTCCCCGGCCCGCACGCGGATACGCGTGAACCGGCTCGTCCTCTACACGGCGCTCGTCGTCATCACCGGCCTGTTCCTCGGCCCGTTCGGCTGGCTGATCCTCACCGGCCTCAAGGCCCCGGCCGAGCTGGCCGCCGCCCCGGTGCACTGGCTGCCGACGCACTTCGAGTGGCACAACTTCGTCGATGCCTACCGGGCCGTCGACTTCCTCGGCTACGCCTGCAACTCCCTGATCATCGCGACCATTTACGCGACTCTCGTCACCCTCAGCTCCGCCTGGGTGGGCTTCGGCTTCGCCCGGCTGACCGCGCCCGGCAAGAAGGTGCTGTTCGGCATCCTCATCGGCTCGATGATGCTGCCCCAGATGATCACGCTGCTGCCGACCTACCTGATCTTCGCCAAGTTCGGCATGGTCGACACCTACTGGCCGTGGGTGCTGTGGGGTCTGTCCTCCGCGCCGTATCTCGTCTTCCTCTTCCGCCAGTTCTTCGCGGGCCTGCCCCGTGAACTGGAGGAGGCGGCCATCGTCGACGGCTGCGGCTACGGCGGGATCTTCTGGCGGATCTTCCTGCCACAGTCCTGGCCGGTGCTCTCGGCGAGCTTCGTCATCGCCTTCACCTGGACCTGGGGCGACTACATCGCGCCCCAACTCCTGCTCTCCACCGACCACTCCACCCTCGCCGTCGCGGTGATGACCACCTACGTCTCGGCGGCCGGCACCCCCAGCACCAACCTCCAGGCCGCCGCCTCCGTGATGTACGTCGTCCCCATCCTCCTGATCTTCCTCGTCGCCCAGCGCGGGTTCGTCGCCGGGATGTCGACGAGTGGTCTCAAGTAGCCCTGCCTTTCGCCCTGTTGCAAGGAGTCACGTATGAACACGCCCCTGTCCCGTCGTACGGCCCTCCAGGCCGCCGGTGCCACCGCGCTCGCCGCCGGCCTTTCCGGACTGACCGCGACGGCGGCCCACGCTTCCGGCGGCCACAACTCCCGCCCCAAGCTGGTCACTTACCCGCGCCCGACAACCATGCCGACCAACACCAGCTTCCAGGTGCGGGTCCGCACCGCCCCCGACGGCGCCTGGCAGACCCTCGACATCTACCGGCCGCAGTTCGAGGAGATCAACGCGAACACCGGGTCGGGCAAGGTCTACAGCTCGTCGATGGCGTACTTCGACTTCAACGGCTCGGTCGAGATCGAGGTGACGTACCTCAAGGGCGGCACGACCAAGGCCCGGGTGAGACCGGACTCGTACGGCATCACGCCCGAACTCCTCGGCGACACCCTTCGGTTCACCCTCGACGAGCCCAAGGACATCGTCGTCCAGATCAACGACGAGATATTCGACGCCCTGCACCTCATCACCAACCGCGTCGAGCACCACGCCCCGTCCGCCGACGACCCGAACGTCATCTACTTCGGCCCCGGCGTCCACACCGTCACCGGCAACGTCCTCACCGTCCCCAGCGGCAAGACCGTCTACCTCGCGGGCGGCGCCGTCCTGACCGCGCAGGTCTACTTCAAGGACGTGGAGAAGTCCCGCCTCATCGGGCGCGGAGTGCTGTACAACAACCCCGGCGGCGCCATCCTCTGCGAGGGCAGCAAGAACATCCGCGTCGAGGACGTCATCATCCTCAACCCGGCTGGTTACGCGGGCACGTTCGCCGAGAGCGACAACGTCCACATCAAGAAGGCGCGCGCCTTCAGCTCGAAGGGCAACGGCGACGGCTTCGACGTCTTCTCCTCGACCGGGATCACCTTCGACGGCTGCTTCATGCGCAACTCCGACGACTGCATCGCCATTTACTGCCACCGCTGGAACTACTACGGCGACACCCGCGACATCACCGTCAAGAACTGCACCTTGTGGGCAGATGTCGCCCACCCGATCAACGTCGGGACGCACGGCAACTCCGACGCGCCCGAGACGATCGAGAACCTCGTCATCAAGAACATCGACATCCTCGACCACCGCGAACCCCAGATGAACTACCAGGGCTGCATCGCCCTCAACCCCGGCGACTCCAACCTGATCAAGAACGTCCGCATCGAGGACGTACGGATCGAGGACTTCCGCTGGGGCCAGGTCATCTACATGAAGGTCATGTACAACACGAAGTACAACACCTCGGTGGGCCGCGGCATCGACGGCGTCTACGTCAAGAACCTCAGCTACACGGGCACACACGCCAACCCGTCGCTCTTCCTCGGCTACGACGCCGAACACGCCATCCACAACGTCACGTTCGAGAACCTGGTGATCAACGGACTGGTCGTCGCCGACTCGATGAAGAAGCCGAGCTGGTACTACACCACCGACGCCGTCCAGTGGTTCTACAACGAGCACGTCATCAACCTGAAGTTCCTGACCACCGCCGAAGCCGAGGCGGCTGCCGCGTCATGACGATCCCGACACCTAGGCGCTCCGCGGGGAGGGGTCTTCGGCCGTCTGCGGCGCCGTCGTGGCTGGTCGCGCAGTTCCCCGCGCCCCTTCAGGGGGTTGCCGAACCGGCGTCTACTAGTCGTCCGGTTGCGCTTAGCCGCCGGGGATTCCTCGGCGGCGCCGCCGCCCTCCTGCTGGCCTCGGGGGCGAGCGGACTGCTCGTGCCCGGCCGGGCCGCTGCCGCCCAGGACTACGCCGAGGTGACCTTCACTCACCCCGGCCTGCTGCACACCGCCGACGACCTCGCCCGGATCAAAGCCGCGGTCGCCGCCAAGCAATCCCCGGTCTACGACGGCTACTTGGCGCTCGCCGCCCACGCTCGCTCCTCCGCGTCGTACGCCGTGCAGAACACCGGCCAGATCACCACCTGGGGCCGCGGCCCCGCCAACTACCAGAACCAGGCCGTCGCCGACTCGGCCGCCGCCTACCAGAACGCCCTCATCTGGTCCGTCACCGGCGACATCGCCCAGGCCGACAAGGCCCGCGACATCCTCAACGCCTGGTCCGCCTCGCTCACCGCCATCACCGGAGCCGACGGACCGCTCGGCGCGGGCCTCCAGGCCTTCAAGTTCGTCAACGCGGCCGAACTCCTCCGCCACACCGGCTACGACGGCTGGAGCGCCGCCGACATCGCCCGCTGCGAGGACTCCTTCCTCCGCGTCTGGTACCCGGCCCTGTCCTGCTACATGCTCTACGCCAACGGCAACTGGGACCTGACGTCCCTTCAATCCCTCCTGGCCATGGGCGTGTTCTGCGAGGAGCCCACCCTCTTCTACGACGCGCTCCGCTTCGCCGCGGCCGGCGCGGGCAACGGCAGCGTCCTCCACCGCATCGTCACCGCCGCCGGCCAGGGCCAGGAGAGCGGCCGGGACCAGGGCCACGAACAACTCGCGGTCGGCCTCCTCGCGGACGCCGCGCAGGTCGCCTGGAACCAGGGCGTCGACCTCTGGGGCTTCGACGACAACCGCATCCTCGCCAACGTCGAGTACGCCGCCCGCTACAACCTCGGCGGCGACGTCCCCTTCGTCCCCGACCTGGACCGCACCGGCAAGTACATCAAGCTGGCGGTCTCGCCCACCTCGCGCGGCACCCTGCCGCCCATCTACGAGATGGCGTACGCGCATTACGCCGGTGTGCGCGGCCTCGACACCCCGTACACGAAGAACGCCGTCTTCCGAGGCACCGGCGGCACCCGGGTCGTCGAGGGCAGCAACGACGACCTGCCGAGCTGGGGCACCTTCGCCTACGCCGGTGCCACGGCACCCTCGGCGACCGTGCCGGCACCAGCTGCCGGTGTCACGGCGGTCGGCAACAGCCGTTCGGTCACGGTGAGTTGGCTGCCGTCGACCTGGGCCGACTCCTACACGGTCCTGCGGGCGAGCGACGTGGACGGCCGTTACGAGAGGATCGCGTCGGGGGTCGGGCAGCCGACGTACACCGACCGCGACGTGCACGCCGGACGGACGTACTACTACACGGTCAAGGCCTTCAACACCCTTGGGCAGAGTGGAAGTTCGGCATGGGCAGCTGCCTCCGCAGGGCTCCCCGAGCCCTGGTCGACCCAGGACGTCGGGGACGTGAAGATCCCCGGTTCGGCTGCCTTCGACGGCGAGCGCTTCGTCCTGGAGGCGAGCGGCACCGCCGACACCTACCGTCTCGCCCACCTCCCATTGCGCGGCGACGGCACGGTCACCGCGCGGATCGTGTGGCCGCTCAGCTCGCAGTACTCCAAGATCGGCGTCACTGTCCGCGCCTCCCTCGACGCGGACGCGGCGCACGCCTCGATGCTGATCCAGGGACTGCCGTTGCACACCTGGAGCGGGGTGTGGACGGTACGCCCGTCGGACGGCGCGGAGGTCTCCGCCACCGGCAGCACACCCGTACCGCCCTCGCAGCAGCAGGCGATCACAGTGAATGCGGCCTTCCCGATCTCCAACCTCGGCACGCTGCCCGAGTCGGCGACCCCGCTGGAGGCGCCGTACGTCGAGGGTGCGGGCGACGGCTACCGGCTGCGGGCGCCCTACTGGGTGCGGGTGACCCGCAAGGGCGCGCGCTGCACCGGCGCCATCTCACCGGACGGCCTCCACTGGGCCGAAGTCGGCTCCACCGAGGTCGAGTTGGGGCGCACCGCATACGCGGGCCTCGCCCTCACCTCCTGCCTCGGTGTCGACCAGGACTACGCCGAGACCGGCACCGGTGCCTTCGACAACGTCGGCGTGACCTCCTCGTCCGGCACGGTCTGGCGTGTGCCCAGGCCGGCCCGCGCCGTCACTGACCTGCGCGCTGAAATCGGTGCCGACGCGGTCGAGTTGGCCTGGAGCGACCCGGACCTCTCCGCCGAGTACACGGTCCTGCGCGCCACCCGCGCCGCCGGACCGTACGAGACGCTCGCCACCCGCGTCGGCCCGGTCGGCTTCGGCACTCGCGTCCGGTACGCGGACGCGACGTGCACGCCGGGAACGACGTACCACTACACGGTCGCGAAGACCAACGCCGGTGGCCGTGGCCCGCGTTCGGCACCGGTGAGCGCTCTGATGCCTACTCCTGCCACCCCCCAACTCACCTCCGCGAACGCCGTGTTCACGAACGAAGGGGCAGCCTTCCGCTATCTGCTGCGGGCCTCGCACGAGCCAGTGCGGTTCACCGCGGACGGCCTGCCCGCCGGGCTGCGCATCGACCGGCGTACCGGGCTCATCTCCGGATTCCCCACGGAGACAGGAAAGTTCACGGCCGCGACCACCGCCACCAACGCCTCAGGGACCGCCACCGGAGCCCTGTCCCTCACCATCGGCACCGCGCCGCCCACGCCGTGGACGTACGGCGATCTCGGCGACACCGTGCTCGACGACCGTGACTTCGGGACGCTGGGCGTGGTGGCGATCACCACGCCGGGCAGTACGTCGTACGACGGCGGGACCTTCACCGTGCGGGGCGCGGGCGTGGACCTGAACGCCAACGGCCAGGGAATGACAGGACAGTTCGTCCGGCGGCCGGTCAGCGGGGACTGCGAGGTCGTTGCCCGGCTCGTCTCCCGCAGTGGAGTCACGGCCGACCGGGTCGGGTTGCTCATGGCGAAGTCGCTGTCGCCGTTCGACCAGGCGGCGGGCGCCATCGTCACCGGTGGGGCCAGTGCGCAGCTCATGCTCCGCAAGACCGTGGCCGGTGCCTCCGCCTTCACCGGCGGTGCCGCCGTCTCCCTCCCCGCCCTGCTGCGGTTGAAGCGCGCCGGGACCGCGTTCAGCGCAGCAGTGTCCACCGATGACGGTGTCACCTGGACCCCCCTCGCCGACGGAGAGATCCCCGGCTTCGGTGACGCCCCCTATTACGTCGGCCTGGTGGTCTGCTCGCGCAGTCAACCGGTCCGCTGCACCACGGAGTTCGACGAGGTGAGCATCACGCCCACCTGATCCTCCACGGATTGGAGATGCACAGCGATGAGCCGCACTTCCCCCCACGAGCACCTCCGCAGAACAGAGTTGAGCCGCCGCGGTCTGTTGAAGACCGCGGGCGGGCTCACCGCAGCCGTCGCCCTCGGCGGCGCCACGGTGGCCACGACCGCGCACGCGGCCCCGGCCACCTTCACCCACCCCGGCATGCTGCACAACGCCGGTGACATCAATCGGGCCAAGGTCAGGGTCGCGGCGGGAACCGACCCCTGGCTGTCCGGCTGGAACAAGCTGACCGCCAACTCCCACTCGCAGTCCACCTGGACGAACCGGGCGACCGCGACGATCATCCGAGGCGGCGACGGCCAGAACTACAGCCTGCTCTACAACGACATCGCCGCCGCCTACCAGAACGCCCTGCGCTGGAAGGTCGGCGGCACAGAGGCGAACGCCGTGTGCGCCGCGAACATCCTCAACGCCTGGTCGTCCACGCTGACTTCGGTCACCGGGAACGCCGACCGGTTCCTTGCGGCAGGCCTCTACGGATGGCAGTTCGCCAACGCCTGCGAACTGATGCGGGACTACAGCGGCTTCAATCTGGCCGCCGCCCAGCGGATGCTGGCAAACGTCTTCTACCCGCTCAACAACAGCTTCCTCACCAACCACAACGACGCCTGCATCACCAACTACTGGGCCAACTGGGACCTCTGCAACATGGCGTCCATCCTGGCCATCGGCATCCTCAACGAGGACAGCGCCAAGTACGACCAGGCCGTCACCTACTTCAAGTCGGGTGCGGGCAACGGCTCGATCGCACACGCGGTTCCGTACCTCTACACCGACTCCGACGGCTACGCGCTCGGCCAGTGGCAGGAGTCCGGCCGCGACCAGGGCCACACCGTCCTGGGCATGGGTCAGATGGGCGCCGTCTGCGAGATGGCCTGGAACCAGGGCGACGACCTGTACTCGTACGACAGCCGCCGCTTCATGAAGGCCGCCCAGTACGTCGCCAAGTACAACGCGGGCAGCGACGTGCCCTTCACCACCTACACCTGGGGCACCGGGCAGAGCTGCGCCCAGTCGTCCCAGACGGTGATCTCTTCCGCCTCACGCGGCCAGATCCGGCCGGTGTGGGCGATGCTCCACTTCCACTACAACCGCCGGATCAGCCTCGACGACAAGTACATCTCGGCCATGTACTACAACCTCGTCGCACCCGAGGGCGGGGGAGGTGACTACGGCTCCGACAGCGGCGGCTACGACCAGCTCGGCTTCGGCACCCTGATGTACGCCAAGTAGCGGCCCGGCCTGTCCACGGGTCGGGACCTGTGCCCGACCCGTGGACGCCCTCTTGACCCCGGGCGACGGTGGATCGACACTCCAGTAGGGAATCCTAGTGAACAGGTAGGGAAACAATGGGGCGCCTTGAGCCGGTCACCACCAGTCGAGTGGACCGTTCGCCCCTTCTGACCTCCCGCCGTCACATCGATCTGCTGCGGGTCTGCAGCGCCATGAGCCCACTGCGCTGAGTCCCCTCCATCGTTCGACGACGCTTCCGCCGCGCGTACGTCCACGCGCCCGTACCCGGGGAGTCCCATGTCCGTCACGCCTCTCGCCGCCGTCCCCTCACCCCGCTCCGCCCCACTGTTCCGGGGCCGGATCGGGAGCGACGCCCGCAGCGGGCACTACGCCGTGCCGCGCCGCTACCGCCTCCATCTGTCCACCGCCTGCGCCGACGGCCTGCGCATCGCCGTCACCCACAGCCTGCTCGGCCTGCACGAGAGCTGTCCGGCCGTGTTCCTGTCCGCCGTCCCCGACTGTCCGAGTGGTGGACACTCCGCGCTGCGCCCGCTCTACGAGGCGAGCGCCCACCGCTACGCCGGACCGGCCGCCGCGCCCGTGCTCAGCGACGACTGGTCCGGCCGCATCGTCAGCACCCACGCCCCCGACATCACGCGTGACCTCGCCCGGCACTTCGGCGAGGGCGGACCCCAGCTCTACCCGTGCGGCGCCGAGTCGGAGATCGAGGCCGTCGAGCGGCTCTGCGCGCAGGGCATCGAGGACGCGGCGCAGCGCGCCGGCGCGGCCGGCGTCGAACAGGAAGAGCGCGACGAGGCGCTCGGCCGACTGCTGGAGACGCTCGGCTCGCTCGACCGGTGGCTGGACGGCCGCGAGCACATGATCCGCGACGAACTCACCGCCGCCGACGTCGAGTTGTGGGTGACACTGGTGCAACTCGACACCGTGCACCGCTATCACCTGGACGCCGCCGCCGTGCAGTGCATCGCCGACCATCCCCACCTGTGGGCCTACGCCCGCCGCCTGGCCGCCCACCCGGCCTTCGGCACCCATCTGGACCTCGACGGCATCGCCCGCCGCCACCACGCCCGCTGCCAAGGCCTGGAGGCCGCCGGTGCCGCTGTCCAGATCCTGGACTGGGCAGCCCATGCGGCGGACGAGACGGGAGCTTGCCGCAGTTGAGCGGCCTGCCGGGCCGTCCAGCTGGTGGACGCTCGTTGACTTTCGAACAAGCACCTGACTTACTACCGCTTCAGTGATCGAGAGGCCCATCAGGGCCGGAACGGCAACGGTGACGGACATGTACGCAGCTTCGAGGACGGCGGCACGCCGCTTCCACGGCTGCGTACTGCCGTACGCGAGCCCGCTCGTCGCCGACCGTGCCGTGGATCTGCTCCGCGTGAACAGCGCACTGTGTACCGCACCGGGCCGCGCCCGCTGTCGAGGCTGACGACTTCCTCCAAGAGCCTCTCAAGCTCTTTCTGTTGGTTCTTCCAGCCCCCGGTCCCGTGCGTTCCTCGCCGTGAGCGTCTCTTCCGTCACGCCCAGGTGCCGTGGTCCGGGGTTCCCTCTCCCGCCGGAGCCCCTCATGAGTGAACCCCCTGGCACCGCCGTGTCCCTCGCCGATCCACCGCCGCCTGCCGACACACCGTCAAAACCCCTCACCGCACAGCGAGTTCAGCCGCTGCGCCGGCCCGGCCGGTGGATCGTCACGCTGGTCGTGCTGGTGCTGATCGCCCAGTTCGTCCACGGACTGGTCACCAACTCCTTCTACCAGTGGGACCGCTTCGGCTACTGGTTCCTGCGCCCGACGATCCTCGACGGACTCGTCATCACCCTCGAAGTGGCCGCGCTCAGCGCGGTGTTGGGCCTCCTCGGCGGCATCCTGCTCGCTCTCGCCCGGCTGTCGAAGAGCCCCGTGCTGCGCGCCGCGAGCTGGACCTATGTGTGGGCGCTGCGCTCGATCCCGCTGATCGTGGTGTTGATCTTCCTCTACAACTTCAGCGCCCTGTACCAGACGCTCAGCATCGGCGTCCCCTTCGGCCCCGCCTTCTTCTCCTTCGACGAGTCGAAGCTCGCCACCGACATGGCCGTCGCCGTCGTCGGACTCAGCCTCAACGAGGCGGCCTACGCGGCCGAAGTGGTCCGCGGCGGCATCCTCTCCGTCGACCAGGGCCAGCACGAGGCGGCCTCCGCCCTCGGCCTCCCCAAGGGCTACCAGTTCCGCAGAATCGTCTTCCCGCAGGCGCTGCGCTCCATCACCCCGAACTACGTCAACCAGCTGATCGGCCTGATCAAGAGCACCTCGCTGGTCTTCTACGTCTCGCTGCTCGACCTGTTCGGCTCCGCGCAGACGATGGGCTCCACCTACCCCGGCGACATCGTGCCGCTGCTCCTGGTGGTCACCGTCTGGTACCTGATCCTGACCAGCGTCGTGTCCGTCATCCAGTTCTACGTCGAGCGGCACTACGCCCGGGGCGCCACCCGCTCCCTGCCGCCCACCCCGATCCAGAAACTCCGCACCGGTGTCACCGACCTGCGGGCCCGCATCCGCAGGGAGACCGCCGTATGACCACGAACACCGTCGAACCGCTGGCGGACATCACACCCGCCGCCGTAGAGGTGCACGACGTCCACAAGTGGTACGGCGCCCACCGGGTGCTGGACGGCGTCGACCTGACCGTACGGCCCGGCGAGGTCACCGTGATCCTCGGCCCGTCAGGCTCCGGCAAGTCCACGCTGCTGCGGGTCATCAACCACCTGGAGAAGCCCGAGATCGGCTACGTCAGTGTCAACGGCGAGCTCATCGGGGTGAAGCAACAGGGCGGCAGGCTCAAGGAGTTGAGCGAACGCGCCATCCTCGCCCAGCGCAGCCGGATCGGGTTCGTCTTCCAGAACTTCAACCTCTTCCCGCACCTGACCGTCCTGGACAACGTGGCCGCCGCCCCGGTCGCCACCGGCAGACTCGGCAAGCCCGAAGCCCTGGAACTGGCAAGGGAGTTGCTCGGCCGCGTCGGTCTCGCCGAGAAGACCGGCGCCTACCCGAGGCAGCTCTCCGGCGGCCAGCAACAGCGCGTGGCCATCGCGCGCGCCCTCGCCCTGCGTCCCGGAGTCATCCTCTTCGACGAGCCGACCTCCGCCCTCGACCCCGAACTCGTCGGTGAAGTCCTCTCCGTCATCAAGGACTTGGCGACCAGCGGCACCACCCTCGTCATCGTCACCCACGAGATCGGCTTCGCCCGCGAGGTCGCCGACCGGGTCGTCTTCATCGACGGCGGAAAGATCGTCGAACAGGGCCCGCCCCACGAGGTCCTCGACAAGCCACAGCACGAGCGGACCAGGGACTTCCTCAGCAAGGTCCTCTGAGCCCGACCCTCCCTTTCAACAGCCCCGAACACCGAGCCTAGGAACAGCCATGCCCACTCTCAGCCTTCGCAGCAGACTCACTCGCGGACTCACCGCGGGAACCGTCCTCGCCTCCCTCGCCGGTGGTCTCGCGGCCTGCGGCGGCGACAGTGACGCGGCCACCACCACCGACAACGCCGCCGGTACGGTCACCGTGGGCGCCCTGTCCAACGGCGCCGCCAAGCAGGCCACGCTCAAGGTCGCCGAAGTGAAGTCGATCAGTGCCGAGTTGCCCAAGTCCATAGCGAAGAGCGGCAAGTTGGAGATCGGCGTCGGCTTCCTGCCCGCCGGTTCCCCGCCGCTCGGCTACGTCGGCTCGGACCAGAAGACCCTCACCGGTTCCGAGACCGACATCGCCCGCCTGGTCGCCGCCGTACTCGGACTCAAGCCAGAGCTGAAGAACTCCACTTGGGAGAACCTCTTCATCGGCCTGGACAGCGGCAAGGTCGATGTCGCCTTCTCCAACGTCACCGACACCGAGGAGCGCAAGGCGAAGTACGAGTTCGCCTCCTACCGCGAGGACAACCTCGGCTTCGCGGTGAAGGCGAGCAACTCCTGGAACTTCGACGGCAATTACGAGAACCTCGCCGGCAAGACCGTCGCCGTGGGCGCGGGCACCAACCAGGAGCGGATCCTCCTGGAGTGGAAGAAGAAGCTGGCCGCCGAAGGCAAGAAGGCGCTCACCGTCAAGTACTTCCAGGACAACAACAGCACCTACCTCGCGCTGGCCTCCGGGAAGATCGACGCCTACCTCGCGCCCAACCCCTCGGTCGCCTACCAGGTCTCCTCGACCAAGGGCACGGCCAAGGCGGTCCGCAACGCGGGCACGTACTCCGGCGCCGGATCCTCCCTGCAGGGCCTGATCGCGGCCACCGCGAAGAAGGACAGCGGCCTCGCCAAGCCCCTCGCCGACGCCATCAACTACCTGATCAAGAACGGTCAGTACGCCAAGTGGCTGGCCGCCTGGAACCTCTCCAACGAGGCGGTCGCCAAGTCCCAGGTCAACCCGCCCGGACTGCCCCTCAGCGACTCCTGACCCACCCTCTCAGCAAGGGGACCCCGCCACGCCGCGGCAGGGTCCCCGACCCGTGCGACCAGTACCGGAGCCGTCAGCCGATGTCTTCCACCGCCAGTCTCGAAACGACCACCTCCACGTCCCACGTTCTGGACAACCCAGCCTGGGCCGCGCTCACCGGCCCGCACGTCCACCTCGCCGAACGCGTCGGCCGCGCCGCCCGCTACCCCGTCGACGTGGCCGGCTTCCACGCCATCACCGACAACGACGACCCGCGCGCCTGGGCCGACCTGGCCACGCTCGTCGGCCCCGGCTCCATCGCCGCCGTGCGCGGAGTGAGCGAGACCCCCGACGGCTGGGAGATCGTCCGCTCCGGGCAGGGCGTCCAACTCGTGGACACCGCTCTGCGGGCCGAGCCCGACCCCGAAGCCGTCCGCCTCGGTGCCGACGACGTGCCCGAGATCCTCGACCTGGTCGCCCGCACCGAACCCGGCCCCTACCTGCCCCGCACCGTCGAGATGGGCACCTACCTCGGCATCCGCCACGACGGCCGTCTCGTCGCCCTGGCCGGCGAACGCCTCCACCCGCCCGGCTGGACCGAGATCAGCGCTGTCTGCACCGACCCCGACCACCGCGGCCGGGGACTGGCCACCCGCCTGGTCCGCGCCGTCGCCGCCGGTATCAAGGAACGCGGCGACCACCCGTTCCTGCACGCCGCGGCCACCAACACCAACGCCATCCGGCTGTACGAGTCGATCGGCTTCACACTGCGCGCCCGCACGGTCTTCTCGCTCGTACGGTTCACCGGCCCGACTTCCGCCGCCGATCCGGAAGAAACGGCATAGCCGTGCGGTTGCCCCCTATGAAGCCGGATTCCGTGGAGGTGGAGCACATGTGTGGCGCCCACGTTCTCCACGTGCGACTCACCACACGGCAGCACATTGACCTGCTGCGCGTGGCCGGCGCGCTCTGTCGCCCCTGACCCCGTTGCCCCAGCCGCCGTGCGCCCACCTCCAAGGGCCGGCGATCTCGTACGGACCTCCAGGAAGGCACCCACCCGTGTCATCGAAATCCGCTTCCCCCCTGCATCTCGCCGTCGCCCTCGACGGCACCGGCTGGCACCCCGCCTCCTGGCGCGAGCCGGTGGCCCGGCCCCGCGACCTGTTCAAAGCCGCGTACTGGGCCGACCTGGTCACCGAGGCCGAGCGCGGTCTGCTCGACTTCGTGACCTTCGAGGACGGCCTCGGCCTCCAGTCCTCGCACTACGGCGAGCTGGACGGCCGCACGGACCAGGTCCGCGGACGCCTCGACGCCGTGCTGATCGCGGCCCGTATCGCACCGCTCACCAGCCACATAGGCCTGGTCCCGACGGTGGTGTCCACGCACACGGAGCCGTTCCACATATCCAAGGCGATCGCCACCCTCGATTACGTCAGCACCGGCCGCGCGGGTCTGCGGGTGCAGCTCTCCGCCCGGCCGCACGAGGCCGACCACTTCGGACGGCGCGACTTCCCGCCGATCAGCCTGGAGAGCCTGCGGACCCCGGCCGGACAGGAACGGCTCGCCGAGCACTTCGACGAGGCCGCCGACTACATCGAGGTCGTGCGCCGCCTCTGGGACAGCTGGGAGGACGACGCCGAGATCCGGGACATCGCCACCGGCCGCTTCGTCGACCGCGACAAGCTGCACTACATCGACTTCGAGGGCCGCCACTTCAGCGTCAAGGGCCCCTCCATCACACCCAGGCCGCCGCAGGGCCAGCCGGTCGTCAGCTCCCTCGCCCACCAGACCATCCCGTACCGGCTGGTGGCTCGTGCCACCGACCTCGGCTACGTCACCCCGCACGACACCGACCAAGCACGCGCGATCGTCGCGGAGATCCGCGCCGAACAGCAGGCCGCAGGCCGCGTTGACGAGCCGTTGCACATCTTCGGCGACCTGGTGGTCTTCCTCGACGACGACGAGGCCTCGGCGGTCGCCCGCCGCGAGCGCCTCGACGCCCTCGCGGGGGAGCCGTACACCAGTGACGCCCGGATCTTCGCCGGTACGCCCGTCCAACTCGCCGACCTTCTCCAGGAGTTGCAGTCGGCGGGGCTGACCGGCTTCCGGCTGCGGCCCGCCGTCGCCGGACACGATCTGCCGGCGATCACCCAGGGGCTGGTCCCCGAACTCCAGCGCCGGGATGCCTTCCGCCGCGCCTACGAGGCCGACACCCTGCGCGGCCTGCTGGGGCTCGCCCGCCCCGCCAACCGCTACGCCGCTGCCGCTGCCGCAGCCACCGCCTGAGCCGGAGGGACAGTACGACATGAGCAAGCCCCTGAAGCAGATCCACCTGGCCGCCCACTTCCCCGGCGTCAACAACACCACCGTGTGGAGCGACCCCGCGGCCGGCAGCCACATCGAGTTCAGCTCCTTCGCGCACTTCGCGAAGACCGCCGAGCGCGCCAAGTTCGACTTCCTCTTCCTCGCCGAAGGCCTGCGGCTGCGCGAACAGGGCGGGAAGATCTACGACTTGGACGTCGTCGGCCGCCCCGACACCTTCACGATCCTCGCCGCGCTCGCCGCCGTCACCGAACACCTCGGCCTGACCGGCACCATCAACTCCACCTTCAATGAGCCCTACGAGGTGGCCCGCCAGTTCGCCAGCCTCGATCACCTCTCCGACGGCCGCGCGGCCTGGAACGTCGTCACCTCCTGGGACGCGTTCACCGGCGAGAACTTCCGCCGGGGCGGCTTCCTCCCGCAGGACGAGCGCTACTCCCGGGCCAAGGAGTTCCTCGCCACCACCAACGAACTCTTCGACTCCTGGCACGGCGACGAGATCCTCGCCGACCAGGCCACCGGCACCTTCCTGACCGACGCCAAGGCCGGAGCCTTCGTCCACCAGGGCCAACACTTCGACATCCACGGCCAGTTCAACGTCCCGCGCTCCCCGCAGGGCCGCCCGGTCATCTTCCAGGCCGGCGACTCCGACGAAGGCCGTGAGTTCGCGGCCTCCAGTGCCGACGCCATCTTCAGCCGATACAGCACCCTCACCGAGGGCCAGGCCTTCTACACCGACGTCAAGTCCCGCCTCGCCAAGTACGGCCGCAGGTCGGACCAGTTGCTCATCCTCCCGGCCGCGACCTTCGTGCTCGGCGACACGGACGTCGAGGCCGAGGACCTGGCCAAGGAGGTCCGCCGCCAGCAGGTCAGCGGCGCCACCGCCATCAAGCACCTGGAGTTCGTCTGGAACCGGGACCTGTCCTCCTACGACCCGGACGGCCCGCTGCCCGACATCGACCCGGACGTCAGCGACAACCACATCTCCAAGGGCCGCGCCCAAGTGCGCATGTACCGCGACCCGTTGGCCACCGCCCGCGAGTGGCGCGAGCGGGCCGCCGCGAACAACTGGTCCATCCGCGACCTGGTCATCGAGACCGGCAACCGGCAGGCCTTCATCGGCTCCCCGTCCACGGTCGCGAAGACCATCAACGACTTCGTGCAGGCCGACGCCAGCGACGGCTTCATCCTCGTCCCGCACATCACCCCGACCGGACTCGACCCCTTCGCCGACAAGGTCGTCCCGCTCCTCCAGGAACAGGGCGTCTTCCGCACCGAGTACGAGGGCCCGACCCTTCGCGACCACCTGGGCCTCGCCCACCCCGACGACGTGCGCGAGGAACGGGCGGCATCGTGAAGTTCCTCGCGATCACCCTCATCGTCCACCGCCCCGACCCGGTCACAGGCATACAGAAGTCGACGCACGAACGCTTCCGCGAGGTCCTCGAAAACGCCGTGCTGGCCGAGGAGTTGGGCTTCGACGGCTTCGGCGTGGGGGAGCGGCACGAGCGGCCCTTCATCTCCTCCTCGCCGACCGTCGTCCTCAGCCACATCGCCGCACTCACCCGCCGCATCCGCCTCTTCACAGCGGTCACCACGCTGAGCCTCCTCGACCCGGTCCGGGCCTACGAGGACTACGCCACGCTCGACCACCTCTCGGGCGGACGCCTCGACCTGATCATCGGCAAGGGCAACGGCACCGCCCAGCGCGAGCTGTTCCACGTCACGCCTGAGGACCAGTGGGAGCGCAACGCCGAGAGCTACGAGGTGTTCCGGCAACTCTGGCGGCAGGACAAAGTGACGGCGAAAACCCGGTTCCGCCCGGAGTTGAAGGACGCCGAGGTGTGGCCGAGGCCCTACCAGCGGCCGATCCGAGTCTGGCACGGCAGCGCCACGAGCAAGGAGAGCGTCGACCTGGCCGCCCGCTACGGCGACCCGCTCTTCTCCGCGAACGTCACCAACCCCATAGAGCCGTATGCCGAGTTGGTCCGCTACTACCGGGAACGCTGGGAGCACTACGGCCACGACCCGGCGGACATCGCGGTCGGCGCCGGCACGGCGGGCCTCTACGTGGCACCCACCACCCAGGAGGCGCTGGCCGCCTACCGGCCGATCTTCGAGAGCAACCTCGCCTTTCAGAAACAGGTGGGCCTGCCCGTGGTCTTCGAGACCCTGGAGGACTTCGTCGAGCGGAGCTCCGCGCTGATCGGCAGCCCCCAGCAGGTCATCGACAAGGTGCACCGCTACCACGAGCAGTTCGGGCACACCGTGCTCCATCTGCACGCGGACGCCAGTGGCTTGACGGATCGTCAGCACCGTGACTCGCTGGAGCTGTTCCGGTCGGCGGTGGCTCCCGTGCTGCGCAAGGACATCCCGGACCCGCCCTTCGCCTGGGGACCGGTCCTGCCCGAGTCAGAGTCCGAGCCCGAGTCCGAGTCCGTCGACCACTGAGGAGTGAGCACGTGCCCCACATCCCGCTCGGCGTCCTCGACCTGGTCCCGATCTCCTCCGGCTCCACCGCGCCCGAGGCCCTGCGCAACTCCATCGAACTCGCCCGCAGAGCAGAGGAGTTCGGCTACGCCCGCTACTGGTTCGCCGAGCATCACCTCAACCCCGGGGTCGCGGGCACGTCCCCCGCGGTGGTCCTGGCGCTGACGGCTTCCGCGACCTCCACCATCCGGCTCGGCTCCGGCGCCGTACAACTCGGCCACCGCACCGCGCTGTCCACGGTCGAGGAATTCGGCCTGATCGACGCGCTGCACCCGGGCCGCTTCGACCTGGGCCTCGGCCGTTCCGGAGGCCGTCCGACACCCCCGCTGCCCTCGGTCACCCCGGTCGTCGACGGCCGGGCCCCCAACGGCCTGCGCATCCCGCCCCGTTTCTCCTTCGAGCGGCTCCTCGGCTCACCCAGGATCGCCCTCCAGCGCAAACTGCTCCTGCTGCCCAACGCCAAGTCCCAGGAGTACGGCGAGCAGATCGACGACGTCCTCGCGCTGCTTGCCGGCACCTACCGCTCCCCGGACGGCGTCGAGGCACATGCCGTACCGGGCGAGGGCGCCGACGTGGAGGTGTGGATCCTCGGCAGCAGCGGAGGCACCAGCGCCGAGGTCGCGGGCCGCAACGGGCTGCGTTTCGCGGCCAATTACCACGTCAGCCCCGCCAGCGTCCTTGAGGCGGCGGACGGTTACCGCGCCGCGTTCCAGCCCTCCGACGTCCTCGATAAACCGTATGTCAGCGTCTCCGCCGATGTCGTCGTGGCCGAGGACGACGAGACGGCACGTGAACTCGCCACCGGCTACGGCCTGTGGGTGCGCTCCATCCGTACGGCGGAGGGCGCCATCAGGTTCCCGACACCGCAGGAAGCCCGCGCCCACGTCTGGACGGACGAGGACCGCGAGCTGGTCCAGGACCGCATCGACACCCAGTTCGTCGGCTCGCCCGGCCGGGTCGCCGACCAACTCGAACAACTCCAAGAGGCGGTGGGCGCCGACGAGTTGCTCATCACCACCATCACCCACGACCACGCGGACCGGGTGCGGTCGTACGAGCTGCTCGCGCGTGAATGGCGTCGGCGGGGTCACTCGTCCCAGTCGAGTTGATGCTCCGGAGTACCCGCGGAGCGCCCGTACGCGACCGCTTCGGCGCGGCCGGCCTCGTCGCCGCGCCGATAGCGGAACACTTTCCCGGCGAAGACGACCACCCGCTCTTCCCCGACGGTGAAGTCGGCGTACCAGCCGACGGCCGGCTCCAGTGCGTCGGCCAACGCCTCCGCGATCCGACCGGCGGCACCGTCGTCGTCGGTCTCCCACTCGACGAACGTCCATGCGTCGGGCTGCCCGGCCGTCGAGCTCACCGAGTTGTCGACCCGCTCGATCTTCCGGATGCGCAGCCCGTGCGGCGCGAACACAGCACCGGGGCGCAGGCTCTCACCGAGAACGTAACCCGTGATCATGACCCGTCTCCTTCTCGACTCCGTACGGTCCTCTGCCATGATCGATGCCATGGCCGTCCGTATCGAACCCGCCGATGTCACCGACCTCCACCAGGTCCTGGAGGACCACGCACGCTACTGGGGAGAGCGTGACCTTCGCGCGCTTCATCTGACCGCGCTGGTGCAGGAGTTCGGGTCCACTTGTCTGGTCGCCCGCGCCGACGACGGCATCCGTGGCTACCTCTTCGGGTTCGTCACCCCGGACCACACCGGATATGCGCACCTCGTGGCGACCCGGGACGACGCACGCGGCACCGGTCTCGGCCGCAGTCTGTACACGGCGTTCATCGAGGCCGCCGGACGGCAGGGCGCGGTCCGCCTCAAGGCCATCACCTCGGTCACCAACGAGGGTTCGATCGCCTTCCACCGCACCCTCGGCTTCGACGCGCGTGTCGTGGAGGACTACGACGGGCCGGGCCGGCCCCGCGTCGTCTTCACCCGCGAGCTGCCGCCCCGCTAGCGCGGCACAGGTCCAGCAGGCGCCGTCCGCCCTCCCCGGCGAACCACTCCGCGTGCCCCACGTAATACTCGTACGCCAACCGGGTGTTCTCCGTCGACCGCGTCACACCGTGGAAGTAGCCCAGCTCGGAGAGCGCGAACTCGGCGTGGACCAGGGGGAGTAGCGCGGGGAGTGCCATCGACTCGGTGGGGCTGAGCGGGCGTACGGACCGGTAGCCGTCCAGGAGCGCGAGTGCGTCCCCCTCGCGGACCGGGAAGCCGGGCTGGAGCCACTGGACCGTGTTGCGTTCGATCGCGGTGGCCAGGTCGTGCACGGCCGTCGTGCGGTCGCTCATGCCGAAGTCCAGGGCCGTGGCGACCGAACCGTCCTCGTTCCAGAGGAGGTTGGAGGCGTGCCAGTCGTTGTGGGTCCACAGCGGGGTGAGTCCCGGGAGGTGCGGGGCCAGTTCCTCGTGCAACGGGAGCAGGACCCGCCGGGTGTCCTCCCGCCACGGGAAGTCCGCCAGTCCCTTCGCCAGTTGGGGGCGCTCCTCCACGTAGCGCTCCAGCTCCGTCTGCGGGTCGGCCGAGGCGAACACCGTGAACGACGCGACCAGCGGCTGTACTTGGCGGCGCGGTGCGTCGAAGCCCTCCGCCGCCAGATGCAGGCGGGCCAGCGCCTCACCGGCCGCCCTCGCGTGGGCGGAAGAGCGGAACGGGGACCACGACAGCGCGTCGCGGTAGAGGTCCGTGCCGGTGCCGGTCGAGTGCACCTCGTACGTCCACTCGCCGCGCGTCGCCGCGTCCAGGACCTCGACCACGGGTGCGCCGCGTCGCCGTAGATGCCGCAGGAAGGTGTGTTCCTCGGTCAGGCCCTCCAGCGTGCGTACGGAGGTGTTGTGCCGTTTCACGAACAGGCGGCGTCCGTCCTGTTCCACCACGGCCGCTGCCGACAGGGGACGGGGGCTGCGCCAGACCACCCGGGCCGATCCCACGATGTCGGTCACCTCGGTGTCCGTCAGGGGTGGCCAGTCGGGAGAGACCGGGTCGGTGCCCAGGCCGTGGGCGAGGTATGAACTCATGCTGTTCTCACCGCCGTTGTACCGCGCAGGGCGTCCAGGACGCGGCGCTCGGTCGCGGCGAAGTCCGGGTCCGTGAAGTCGTCGGCGCCGCGCGGGCGGGCCAGCGGCACCTCGACGCGGTCGACCACCGTGGCCGGGCGGGGGGACAGTACGTGGACCGTGTCCGCGAGCAGGACCGCCTCGCGGATGTCGTGGGTGACCAGGACGACCGTCCAGCGGTGGCGCTGCCACATGCCGGCCAGCCACAGCTGCATCTCGGTCCGGGTGAGCGAGTCGAGCGCGCCGAAGGGTTCGTCGAGCAGGAGGACCGGTCGCTCCAGCACCACCGTGCGCAGCAGGGCCGCGCGTTGCCGCATACCGCCGCTGAGTTGGGACGGGTAGGCCTTCTGGAAGCCGTCGAGGCCGAAGTCCGTGAACAGGGCGTCGGCCCGGCGCCGTGCTTCCTTCTTCCCAACTCCCTGCGCCTCAAGGCCCAGTGCGGTGTTGTCGAGGACGGTCCGCCAGGGGAAGAGGAGGTCTTTCTGTGGCATGTAGGCGACCTTGCCCGACTCCACTCCGGCCGGTTCGCCTTCCACCAACACCTGGCCCGACGTGGGACGGTCGAGGCCGGACACGAGGTTGAACAGGGTGCTCTTGCCGCTGCCGCTCGGGCCGATGACGGCGGCGAACTCGCCCTGTTCCACGGTGAGTTCGAGGTCCTGGAGGACTTCCAGCGGGCCGAAGGACTTGCCGACGCCCTCGATGTGCAGACTGCTCATGACGACTTGTCCTCCTTCAGCGCCCGCTCCCACGGGAGTACCAGCCGTTGCAGCAGGAAGGTCGCGCCGAACAGGGCGATGCTCAGTGCGGCCGTCACCGCGACCGCCGCGAACACCAGATCTGTGCGGAACGCGCTCTTCTGCGCCTGCATATAGATCCCGAGGCCCGCCTCCGCGCCCGCGTACTCGGCGAACACGGCACCGACGACGGCGTAGGTGATGCTCACGCGGAGCCCGGCGAAGAAGTACGGCATCGCGCTCGGCACCCGGACCAGCCGGAAAGTCCGCCAACGGCCCGCGCCGAGCGAGCGCAGCAGCCGCATCGCCTCGCGGTCGGTCGCCGCGAAGCCTGCCGCGAGGTTGGCGGCGAGCGGGAAGAACGTCGTCAGCGTCACCACCAGCATCTTCGGCAGCAGTCCGAAGCCGAACCAGATGATCAGCAGCGGCGCGACGGCCACGATCGGGATGGTCTGCGAGGCGACGAGCAGGGGGTACAGGCCCCGGCGGGCGGCGGAGGAGAAGTCGAGGAGGACGGCGACCAGCCAGGCCGCCGCGAACGACAGCGCGAAGCCGAGCAGCGTCTCCTGGAGGGTGGGCAGTGTCTGGTCCCACAGGTCCTGGCGGTTCAGCCAGCCCTGTTCCACCACCCGGGCGGGGGAGGGGAGCGTCGTCGGATCGACGCCGGCGGCGATGACGTAGAGCTGCCAGCCGCCGAGGAGCACGGCCAGGACGAGGAGCGGCGGCCACAACGACCGCAGCAGCGGCCTCACTTGGCGTCCGGGAGGTAGGCGTTGGTGAAGAACGTCGACGCCTTCGGGGCGGAGGTGAGCTTCTTGCCGTTGGCGTCGACCAGGAGGCCCGCCTTGTACTCGAAGTCCGCGAAGGCCTGCCAGCGCTCCGCGCTCTGTGTGCCGATCGAACCGTCCGCGCCCTTGTAGTACTCCTTGGCCAGCAGCGCCTCGCTCTCCTTCACCAGCTTGGTGTTGGTGAGCACGCTCTTGTTCGCCGAGATCAGCAAGTCGGCTGCCTGGGACGGGTGTTCGGCGGCGTAGCGGTAGCCCTTGTCGACGGCGGCCAGGAACTTCTTCGCGAGCGCGGGGTTCTTCTTCAGGAACTGGTCCGAGGACGCGACGAGGGTCGAGTAGATGGCCGGGAAGCCGTAGTCGGAGAGCTGGAAGTTCTTCAGCGGCTTGCCGTTCAGCTCCGCCTCCAGGCCCTCCCAGGTCGGCATCGGCATCGCGAAGTCCGCCTTGCCCGCGTAAAGCGCCTGGTACGCCGAGGTGTTGAGGGTGACCTGCTTGAAGTCGCCCTTGCCGCCCGAGTTCTGGATCACCTTCTGCAGTAGCGGCTTCTCGTACGGCGCGCCGAAACCGGCGTACGTCTTGCCGTCCAGGTCCTTCGGCGAGCCGATGTCGTCCCGGTCGGCGCGGACCGCGATCGTCACGTCCGTCTTCTGCGTCACCGCGTAGACGGAGGTGATGTCCTGGCCGGCTGCCCGGGCGGTGGTGATGCCTTCCTGGTAGGAGATGCCGAAGTCCGCCTTGTGGTTGGCGATCAGGGTCTCGGGGGCGGTCGAGCCGTACGGCACGATCTTCACGTTGATCCCGGCGGCCTTGAACCAGCCCTTGGCCTGGGCGACGTAGATGCCGGTGTGGTTGGTGTTGGGCGTCCAGTCCAGGGCGAGGGTGACGGTCGTGGTGCCGTCCTTCGCGGCGGCCGTGGAGTCGGCGGAGCAGCCGGTGACGGCGAGAAGGGCGATCGCGGCTATGGCGGACAGGGCGGTACGGCGATGCATGTCGGGTCCTTCGAAGGGTGGGAGAGCGGGCGAGTCGGTCCGGTCACGGCCGACACAGCGCGCTGCCCACCCTCATGAAGTCGACGGCGAGCCGCCGGGTCAGCGTCCGCGCCTGGCAGGCCAGGGCTCTCATGTGGCCACGTCCAGCAGGCCGTTGGTGAAGGACTTCGCCCAGTCCCGGTCGTCCGGGATGGCACCGTTCTCGGCGAGCCAGTGCGCGTACGGGCCCATCCGGCACTCGTCGATCACACCCCAACGGCCGTCCGCGTCCGTCCAGGTGGGCGCGATCAGGGCGAGCGAACGGGCGATCAGCGGGCGCGGGAAGTACGGGATGACCCGCTCCAGCAACTCCAGTGTGGCGTCGGGTTCCTGGGCCGCCGCCGCGTAGCCGCGGGCCGTGACGGCGAGGAAGTCCCTTACCAGGGACGGGTGTTGGTCGAGCAGCGTCTCGTTCGTGCCGAGCAGGTAGCTGTGGTAGCGCGGGGCGCCGATCTCGTCGACCGGCCAGGTCACCCGCTGCTCCTCGGGCAGGTCGCCGCGCAGCGCGTCCCAGGACCAGTAGTTCCCGAAGGTCGCGTCCGCCTCGCCCGCCGCGATGTCGTCCACGGTCAGCTCACGCGCACCGGCGTCGATCCCGATCACGGCGTCCGGGTCGCCGCCGTCGGCCGCCACCAGATGACGCACCATGGCCCGGCCGCGCGGGGTCGGGTTGTAGGCGATACGGCGGCCGGCCAGCTCGCGGGGGCGGGTGATGCCGGTCGAGGTGGTGGTCTGGATGGCCTCCAGGCCCCGGTGGTTGATCGCGGACACGGCGATCAGCGGCTGGCCGTGTTCCGCGCGGCGGGCCAGCAGTCGGTTCGGCGGGAAGATCCCGAAGTCCACCTCGCCCCGCGCCAGGTACTCCAGCGTGTCCCCGCGCCCCGGATCCTGCACCACCAGCTCGACGTCAAGACCGGCCTCGGCGTACCAGCGGCGGGCGCGGGCGACGTACAGACCGGCTGAATTCGGCCACGGGTGGAAATAGTCGAGCATGACCCGTATGTGCGGCATGGGGGTACTCCGGGAGGTGCGCAGGCGTGACGGCGCCTGAAGGGAGGGGAGGGGGTGCGCGGAGGCGGTGGATCAGTGCATGCGACAACAACAGGAGCGGCGCGCCGGGGAGTTGACCACCGGGTGCTGGGGCTCGACTGCTGCAGGCACGTGAACTCCTACGCGGGCGCTGAGGCGCGAGTGGTGCGGTCGGCGTCCCCATGGGGGCCGGACTCTCGACGAGCCGGTCCCAGACGCCCTCTCAGCCCAACCGGGTAGGGGCTCCCGCGTAGATGGTCGAACGATAACCGCACCACCCGGATTCTGTGCAAGCTCCGTCCGAAATATGGGACCCCGATGCCCGATGGGTGAGACGCCCAGGTCGCGGGCGTACGATCGGCCGCCATGACCACCTCCCTGCTGCCTGGCCCGCTGGTCGACGACACCTGGCTCGCCGCGCATCTCGACGACCCCCGGCTGGTCGTCCTCGACGCCACCGCGCTGCTGCCCTCACCCCGTGAGGACGGCGACTACCGCTCCGCGAGCGGGCGCGGGACCTGGGCCGAGCGGCACCTGCCCGGATCACGACACGCCGACCTGACCGGCGACTTCTCCGACCGCGAGGCGCCGTACCACTTCGCCGTGCCGGCCCCCGGCATGCTCGTGGCCGTGCTGGCCCGGCTGGGCGTGGGGGAGGGCGTCGAGGTCGTCACGTACGACAGCGGCGGCGGCATCTGGGCGGCCCGCCTGTGGTGGATGCTCCGCGCGATCGGCGTTCCGGCGGCCGTGCTGGACGGCGGGCTCGAAGCGTGGGAGGCGGCCGGGCGTCCACTCCTCTCCGGCGACAACACCGGCCCGGTTCCGGTCGTCCGTCCCGTGACACCCGTCGTACGACCGGATCTGTGGGCCGGCATCGAGGACGTGGCCGCCGTCAGCCGCGGCGAACGCCCCGGCACCCTGGTCTGCGCGCTGCCCCCGGGCGGCTACGACGGCTCCGCGCCCACCCGCTACAGCCGCCGCGGACACATCCCCGGCAGCCGCAGCCTGCCGGGACGTGGCCTGCTGGACGGCACCGGACGCATACTGCCCGAACCCGAACTCACCGCCAGGATCGGAGCCGTCCTCGACACCGACGACTCACCTGTCGTCCTGTATTGCGGCGGCGGCATCTCGGCCGCGGGCGCCGCACTCGCGCTCACCCTGCTCGGCCGTACGGACGTGTCCGTGTACGACGGTTCACTGGAGGAGTGGTCCAAGGACCCTGCCCGGCCACTGGAGTTGGGGAGCTGAGCGGCTGCGCCGACAACGGCGTGGCCGCGGATGTCTCCCTCCCCCGAAGGTGACATCCGCGGCCATTCCCCCGGCGCCGGACCTGTGGTCCGTCCGTCCGCATGCGGCTGTACCCATGCTGTTACCAGCACATCACCGCGGTGTCCCCCGACCTCCACGTGGAGTACAGGCGCACACGGACGAAGTAGCGGCGGCCCTTGACGAGCCTGACCTTGAGTGTGGCGTTGTGCGGCGTGCCCCCGTCGTCCTGCCCGGCGAGGAAACGCGGCTCGCCGTCCCGTTCCTCGAAGACCACGACGACCGTGTCGCTGTCCCCGAAGGCACCGACGGCGTACTCGCGCGTCTGTGTCGGCTCGATCGTGAAGTCTGCCTGCTCGGCCGGCCCCAGTCGCAGCGGCGCCGAGCGGAACGGCACCAGCTCGGTCGCCCGGGGCGGGCCGACGGGCGGGTACCAGCGCAGCGCGAACTCCTTGTCCGAGGAGGAGAGGCTGCCGTGCGGGTGCAGACCCGTACGGTATTCCTCCGGCTCCAGGATCAGGCCCGACGTGAACGGATACTCCATGATCGACTGCGGGTCCCAGACGGAGCCATTGACCTCGTCGGGATCCAGCTTGCGCAGGATGTTGGAGAGCGTCCTGTCCCGGCTCCAGAAGTTCGGCGGGCCCGCCAGCTCGGCGTACACGGCCTCGTCGTCCCAGTGGATCCCGGCGAACGGGCTCTGGTGCTCGTGCAGCATGCCCAGGGCGTGCCCGATCTCGTGCAGCGCCGTGCCACGCTGTCCGGGCGCGGTCAGGTCCCAGCCGAAGTTCATGGTGCGGTCGCCGAGGCCGACCGTGAGCGCGTCGCGCCCCACCGTCGACCAGGAGCCGTCACCGGCCTGGAACCCGATGCGCAGCTCCGCCTCCGAACGGTCGGCCACCTCGGCGAAGTCGACACCGATGCCGAGCCCCTGCCACTCACGGAAGCACTCGCGTACGACGTCCTGCTGCTCCTTCGCACCGGCCCACGGCACCCGCCGCAGCTCGCCGGTCCCGGGCACCGGGATGACGGACGTGTCGGCGGCGGCAGTGTTCTCGGGGTTGTCGACGTCGAAGAAGTAGTAGTGCAGGACCGTGCCGTTGACCCACATCCGGCTTCCGCCGATGAGCGCACCGCGCCGCTCCGCGGCCAGTCCCGGTCCGAACTCCGGGGCCGGCTGCTGCGCGAGGGAGCAGTAGCGGGTGGTCATGCGACCAGAGTGCCGTCGACCGTACCCGGGCGCCTGAGTCGAGGGCTACTCAAGTCACCCTGTATCAGGGATGAGTAGCCCGGCTCATATCTGTGTGATGACTTTCGAACAGGACGCGAAGACCCTTGAACTGCCCTGGCCGTTCACCGGCCGGGAGGACGAACTCGAACTGATCCGCAGGTCGTTGACGGCCGGCCGGCACGGCATCGTGGTCACCGGTCCGGCCGGCCGGGGCAAGACCCGGCTGGCCACCGAGGCCGTCCGGGGCGGCGACTGCGTCCGCGTCACCGGGACGCCCGAGACCCGCACACTGCCCTTCGCCGCCTTCGCCCACCTGCTGCCCGAGAGCGTCTCCCTGCACCGAGGGGTCCAACTCCTGTCCGGCACCCGGCTGTTGCTCATCGACGACGCCCACCTCCTCGACGACTCCTCGGCCGCCCTCGTCCACCAGCTCGCCGTCCACGGCCGGACCCGCCTGATCGTCGTGGTGGCCGACGGCGAACCGGTACCCGGCGCGGTGTCCCGGCTGTGGACGGGCGAACTGCTGCCGCGCCTCGCGCTGGAGCCGCTGCCCCCCGAGGAGATCGCCCAGCTGCTGGCGGCGGGCGCCGGCGGCCCGCTGGAACCCCTCACCGTGAAGCGCCTGCACCACCTCGGCCAAGGGGACCTGCGCCTGCTGCGCGACCTGTTCGGCGCCGTGCGCGAGCGCGGGCTGCTCACCCGGGCCACGGACACCGGCGAGTGGGTCTGGCGCGGCCCGGTACCGGTCACCGCGACGGTTCGCGAACGCACCGCGCAGGTCCTCGCCCGCACCGGCCCGGACGAGCGCGAGAGCCTCGAACGCCTGGCCTTCGCCGAGCCGTTGGCGTCCTCCCTCGACGACTTCGACCTCGACATCCTCGAACGCCTGGAGGCCGAGGAGCTGATCCACGTCGACGACCGGGGCGCCGTCCACCTCACCCACCCCC
>NZ_JAWOAI010000022.1:0-39145 GCF_033194735.1 Streptomyces sp. W16 | reverse complement strand
GACGCCGAGGTCGGCCAGGCGCCGGGTCGCGGCGTGCTGGCGGGCGATCGCCGCCGGGTCCGCGGTCTCGGGGTCGAAGTGGTGCTTGAGGAAGTAGCTGCCCCGGGTGGTGCGGAGCCGGTAGCCGCGGTTCAGGAGGCCCTGTTCGACGGGTTCGCAGGTGACGGCTGACCCGGCGGCGTACTGGCGGAGGAGGGCGCCCAGCGGGGGCGCGTGGGGCACGGGGGGTGGTACACGTAAGGGCGGCACGCGGCCGATGCTAGGGCACGGGGCGGGCCCGTGAGCTGCGGTTTGTCACAGAAAGTCACCGGTCGGTCGTCGGTGGTCGCTTTCGGTCACAGGGTGGGCCCGAAGTGCCGTTCCAGACCGCCGTCCACCGAGTGCACGGTGCCGAGCCGCGGCTCGATGCGCAGGTACACCATCGCGTCCCGGGCCGGGCCGAAACGTTCGACCTGGTCCGTTGTCGGCTCGTGGGGCTCGCACGTGCCGATCACCTGCACGGACCACAGCTCCTCGCCCGGGCCTGCCGAGTCCAGGTTGTCGGCCCCGTAGGCGACGACGCTGCCCACGCACGCGTGGTGGTGGCCGAAGCTCCGGGGCATGCGCAGCAGCAGCCGGCCGTCCTGGACGATGTGGCCGGCGAAGGCCAGGAAGGGCAGCGCCCGCAAGGTGGTCGCCACCCTGCCGTGGTCGGTGCGGGCGAGCAGGGCGATGGCCGGCTGTGCGTCCTCGGACATGTGACCACTGTCGGCGAAACAGGCCTCCCCGGGGAGAGGTCTTTGGTCCCTAATCGCGCTGCCGCTCGGCCTGTCTGCGGGCCACGTAGGCCGCCGCCTGCGAGCGCCGCTCCATACCGAGTTTGGAAAGCAGACTGGACACGTAGTTCTTGATGGTCTTCTCCGCGAGGTGCAGCCGCTCGCCGATCACCCGGTTGGTGAGCCCCTCCCCGATCAGGTCGAGAATCCTGCGCTCCTGGTCGGTGAGCCCGTCGAAACGGTCGTCCGGCTTGGCGCCGCCATTGCGCAGCCGCTCCAGGACCCGGGCGGTCGCCACCGGGTCCAGCAGCGACTTTCCGGCCGCGACATCCCGTACGGCACTCAGCAGTTCGCCGCCCCGGATGGCCTTCAGGACGTACCCGGAGGCGCCCGCCATGATCGCGTCGAACAGGGCCTCGTCGTCCGAGAACGAGGTCAGCATCAGGCACTTCACCGAGTCGTCCCGGGCGCGGATCTCCCGGCACACCTCGACCCCGCTGCCGTCCGGGAGCCGTACGTCCAGGATCGCGACATCGGGGCGCACGGCCGGGATCCGCACCAGCGCGTCGGCCGCCGTGCCGGCCTCACCGACCACCTCGATGTCGCCCTCCACGGAGAGCAACTCGTGGACACCTCTGCGTACCACTTCGTGGTCATCGAGGAGGAATACGCTGATTTTTCCGTCTTCACGCACGCCGCAAGTCTCACACGCGGCCTCTTCCCGTGCCCGAGGTGACCGGGATAACGTGCCGTTGTTCCGGCCCCCTGCAAGGCTGTGACCAGGACTTGTTCCCGACTTTCGCGATTTACTTGGAAATCCAAGCAAAATCGCAGGTCAGGAGGGGTTTCACAGAATTGTGGAGCACTGGGTAACGTGCCTGTTGCAGGGCGCTCGCCGGGGCACCTGTCACGCCTGCTCCCGACGAACCGCACCCACCCTGTGCGTCCGTGGGGCGCAGGTGAGCCGCACTGGCACCCGGCGAACCCGGGGAGCCGGACCGACGGAGGAGCACACGTGACCGTGGAGAGCACTGCCACGCGCAAGCCGCGACGCAGCGCCGGAAGCAAGGCCAAGGGCGCCGACCCGGACCTCGTCCAGCTGCTGACGCCCGAGGGCAAGCGAGTCAAGAACAGCAAGACCGCCCCGTACGACAAGTACGTCGCCGGCATCACCCCCGATGAGCTCCGCGGCCTGTACCGCGACATGGTGCTCACCCGCCGCTTCGACGCCGAGGCCACCGCCCTGCAGCGCCAGGGCGAGCTGGGCCTGTGGGCCTCGCTGCTCGGCCAGGAGGCCGCCCAGATCGGCTCCGGGCGGGCCACCCGCGAGGACGACTACGTCTTCCCGACCTACCGCGAGCACGGCGTCGCCTGGTGCCGCGGGGTCGACCCGACCAACCTGCTCGGCATGTTCCGGGGCGTCAACCACGGCGGCTGGGACCCCACCACCAACAACTTCCACCTGTACACGATCGTCATCGGCTCGCAGACGCTGCACGCCACCGGCTACGCGATGGGCGTGACCATGGACGGCGCCGACAGCGCCGTCATCGCGTACTTCGGGGACGGCGCCTCCAGCCAGGGCGACGTCGCCGAGTCGTTCACCTTCTCCGCGGTCTACAACGCCCCGGTCGTGTTCTTCTGCCAGAACAACCAGTGGGCCATCTCCGAGCCCACCGAGAAGCAGACCCGCGTCCCGCTCTACCAGCGCGCGCAGGGCTACGGCTTCCCGGGCGTCCGCGTCGACGGCAACGACGTCCTGGCCTGCCTCGCGGTCACCAAGTGGGCGCTGGAGCGGGCCCGCAGCGGCGAGGGCCCGACGCTCGTCGAGGCGTACACCTACCGCATGGGCGCGCACACCACCTCCGACGACCCGACGAAGTACCGGGCCGACGAGGAGCGCGAGTCGTGGGAGGCGAAGGACCCGATCCTGCGGCTGCGCCGGTGTCTCGAAGCCTCAAACCACGCGGACGAGGGATTCTTCGCGGAACTCGAAGCCGAGAGCGAGACGTTGGGCAGGCGAGTACGCGAAGCGGTCCGTGCCATGCCGGACCCGGACCGGTTCGCACTCTTCGAGCACGTGTACGCGGACGGGCACGCGCTCGTCGACGAGGAGAGGGCCCAGTTCGCCGCCTACCAGGCGTCGTTCGCGGACGAAGAAGGGGGTAAGTGACATGGCGGAGACCGCGACAACCAAGAACCTGCCGCTGGCCAAGGCGATCAACGAATCGCTGCGCGCCGCCCTGGAGTCCGACCCCAAGGTCCTCATCATGGGCGAGGACGTCGGCAAGCTCGGCGGCGTCTTCCGTGTCACGGACGGCCTCCAGAAGGACTTCGGCGAGAGCAGGGTGGTCGACACCCCGCTCGCCGAGTCGGGCATCGTGGGCACCGCCATCGGTCTGGCCCTGCGCGGCTACCGCCCGGTCGTGGAGATCCAGTTCGACGGCTTCGTCTTCCCGGCCTACGACCAGATCGTCACCCAGCTCGCCAAGATGCACGCCCGCTCCCTGGGCAAGGTCAAACTCCCGGTCGTCGTGCGTATCCCCTACGGCGGCGGAATCGGCGCGGTCGAACACCACTCGGAGTCCCCCGAGGCCCTGTTCGCCCACGTCGCCGGCCTGAAGATCGTCAGCCCTTCGAACGCGTCGGACGCCTACTGGATGATGCAGCAGGCCATCCAGAGCGACGACCCGGTGATCTTCTTCGAACCGAAACGGCGCTACTGGGACAAGGGCGAGGTCAACACGGAGGCCATCCCCGACCCCCTGCACAAGGCCCGCGTGGTCCGCGAGGGCACGGCCCTGACCCTCGCCGCCTACGGCCCGATGGTGAAGCTCTGCCAGGAGGTCGCCGACGCGGCGGCCGAGGAGGGCAAGTCGCTGGAGATCCTGGATCTGCGCTCGGTGTCCCCGCTGGACTTCGACGCGATCCAGGCCTCGGTCCAGAAGACGCGCCGCCTGGTCGTGGTCCATGAGGCGCCGGTGTTCTTCGGCTCCGGCGCCGAGATCGCGGCCCGCATCACCGAGCGCTGCTTCTACCACCTGGAGGCCCCGGTGCTCCGCGTGGGCGGCTATCACGCCCCGTACCCGCCGGCCCGCCTGGAGGAGGAGTACCTGCCGAGCCTGGACCGGGTGCTCGACGCCGTCGACCGCGCTCTGGCGTACTGAGGAGAGGGTCGTGACGACGATGACAGAAGCGTCCGTACGCGAGTTCAAGATGCCGGACGTGGGCGAGGGCCTCACCGAGGCCGAGATCCTCAAGTGGTACGTCCAGCCCGGCGACACCGTCACCGACGGCCAGGTCGTCTGCGAGGTGGAGACGGCGAAGGCGGCGGTGGAACTCCCCATCCCGTACGACGGTGTGGTCCACGAACTCCGCTTCCCCGAGGGGACGACGGTGGCGGTGGGCACGTCGATCATCGCGGTGGCGGTGGCGGGAGGCGGTGCGGCTCCCGAGGAGACCCCGGCCGCTCCTCCCGTACAGGAGGAGGCGAAGCCCGCGGCACCGGCCCGCACGCCGGTTCTGGTGGGCTACGGCGTCTCCACGTCCGCCACGAAGCGCCGCCCCCGCAAGGGCGCGGAGATCCCGGCCCAGGAGGCGTCGGCGGCGGTGCAGGCGGAGCTCAACGGGCACGCCAGTGGCGCGGTCGTACAGTCCCGACCGCTGGCGAAGCCGCCGGTGCGCAAGCTGGCGAAGGACCTGGGCGTGGACCTGGCGACGGTGACTCCGTCGGGCCCGGACGGCGTCATCACGCGCGAGGACGTGCACGCGGCGGTGGCTCCGGCGCAGGCACCCGAGCCGGTCGCGGTTTCCCTGCCTGTCGCTGACACGGCGCGGGAGACTCGTATCCCGGTCAAGGGCGTCCGGAAGATGACGGCCGCGGCGATGGTCGGCTCGGCGTTCACGGCGCCGCATGTCACGGAGTTCGTGACGGTGGACGTGACGCGGACGATGAAGCTGGTCGAGGAACTGAAGCGGTCCGACGAGTACGGGATGCAGGGCCTACGGGTGAACCCGTTGCTCCTGATCGCCAAGGCCCTGCTGGTCGCCATCAAGCGCAACCCGGACATCAACGCGTCCTGGGACGAGGCGGCTCAGGAGATCGTCCTCAAGCACTACGTCAACCTCGGCATCGCGGCGGCGACCCCACGCGGCCTGATCGTGCCGAACATCAAGGACGCCCACGCGAAGACGCTGCCCCAACTGGCCGAGTCACTGGGCGAGTTGGTGTCGACGGCACGGGACGGCAAGACGTCCCCGGCGGCGATGCAGGGTGGCACGGTCACCATCACCAACGTCGGCGTCTTCGGCATCGACACCGGCACACCGATCCTCAACCCCGGCGAGGCCGCGATCCTCGCGATCGGCACGATCAAACTCCAGCCGTGGGTCCACAAGGGCAAGGTGAAGCCACGTCAGGTGACGACCCTGGCCCTGTCCTTCGATCACCGGTTGGTGGACGGGGAGTTGGGGTCGAAGGTGCTGGCGGATGTGGCGGCGATTCTTGAGCAGCCGAAGCGGTTGATCACCTGGGCGTGATGTCCGCCGATTCGGTAGCCTAGGACGTCTGGAGGGGACGGCCGCAACTTCGCTTTGCGACCGCCCCCTCCGCTGTTCCGGAGTGTTCAGCCCGGTCTCAGGACCCGTTGAGCACGTACACCGGAGCCCCGTCCTCCGCCCCGCCGCGCGAGCGGATGCAGGCGTGCTGGCGCAGCAGACGGAGACACTCGTTGACGCGGCGTACGGTCAGCCCCGTACGCGACGCGATCGATTCGAGCGGCTCACGCAGTTCCCCCTCCTCGACCAGCACCGGTGCGATTACCACGGCCACCGTCCACACGTCCTCCGTGACGGACAGCCGTTGCCGCCAGTCGGCCAGCACGGATTCCGTGGTGGGCTGGAGGACGGGGGCGTCGACGACCGCAGGACGGTCGAGGGCGAGCACGTCGAGCCGGTCCGCGATGCGTCCCATGGCCTCGGCGATGGCCTCCTGCGCGACGAGCGTCGCCCGCTGCGAGGCGAGCATCTCCCTTTGCAACGCCAGCGATTCACGCTGTGCGATCGCGAGTTCCCCGTCCATCTGAAGGTTGTGCGCCTCCAGCCGCACGATGGCCTCGGCGACCTGCTCGGGCATCGCGTACGCGATGGGGGCTCCGGGGTCGGCGGGCTGCACCTCGGCTTCTTCGAGGGTGTAGGAGCCTTCGCGCTGGATGGTCTCGATCACTTCGACGGCCCACTGCTTGAAGGGCGCGGCGGAGGGCTTGGTGCAGGCGTTGACGAGGAAGAGCAGCCCCTGAAGATTGATGAGATTCATGTCTCGGCGCCACTCCCGACCTGCGGGAACGCTGAGACCGTAACCATTCGTTACGGTCTCAAGAGTTTCTCGGGACCCCTCGGGAACATGGTCGGCGAGAGCCTTCCTGGCATTGGAGTGTCCCAACTCCTTGCAGACATCCACAGCCGGGAACCAGTGCGTCCCGTCCGGCATGGTCAGCCTCCGGACGCGCGCCCCGGTAGCCGCGTAGACGAAGTCGTTGACGTCGATCGCCTCGTGCTGTTCGGCGGAATCGGGTCGTTTGCTGGGTTCGTTCATGTGAACCACCTCCGCCGTGGAACGTAGGGCGGAGGCGAATGAATATGCCAGCTGATACAAGGATGTTCATGATTGCGGGGGAAGATCACCCGAATCCACTGCACGGGACCGCCGAAGCGTGTAATGCGTCAACTCATCGGCCAGCTGGGTCACTTCGTGGCGCTGCCCGACGGGAGCCCGTAGTCGGCGCGTGGCGCGGTCAGCCGGTCGGCGACCAGCGCGAGCCAGCCGCTGGGTGAGTACGGTGCCGGTGGGTCGACCTCCATGCCCAACTCGGCGACGGCGAGGGCGTAGTCGGACTCGTCGATGTCCAGGGCGAGTAGTTCGTGAAGCTCGCCGGCGAGACGGGCGACGAGCTGCGGGTCTGTCGAGGCCCGGTAGTCGTCGATCGCCGCGTCGTGGTCGTCGAACTCGTCCGGCATGTCCTGGGAGAACCAGCCGCCGAGGTACTGACCGAGTTCCGGGAAGCGGGCGTGCCATTCCCAGTGGGTGGCGGGGGTCGTCGGGGGCGGGACTTCACCCTCCTCGACGCTGTGCTTGACGTGGTCGGCGAGGCAGTACAGCCACTGCTGGATCTCGCCTTCGGGGAGTCCCACGTCCGGGATGGCGTAGAACTCGCCGAGGCGCAGGCGGAGTCGGCCAGGAGGGTTGTCGGCGTACTCGCGGAGTTGACGCTCGGCGACGGCGAGGGCCCAGGGGCGGGTGTGCCAGGTGTGTCGGAGGTAGGCGACCAGTGCCTCGCTCGGCTTGTCCGGGGTGTCGTCCGCCGGCTGCCCGGCGTAGGCGCGGATCACCTGGTCCAACTCGCCGTAGCGGCGGTCGTGTTCGAGGGGGCTCAGGGGCACGGGATCAGCCTCTACGGATCGGGTCGCTACAGGTAGACGGGGAACGTGGCGTGGACGGCGAAGCCGTGCGGGCGGGTCGCGTCCCGTTTCAGGATCACCCGGGCCGCGCGGACGTCGACGGGCTCCCGTCCGGCCAGCATCATTGCCTGGAGGAGGACCCGTCCGACCGGTTCGGGTCGGGACGGCCATGTCGCCTCGATGGTCAGGCGGGGGCGGGTGGACTGGGCGAGCCAGCGGTGGATGACCTGCTCGTTGGCGGTGACGACCTGTTGGGTTGCCCATTGGGCGGTTTCGCGGTCGGGGTAGGTGGCCGTGCGGGTGCGCATGATGGACCGATCCTCTGGTTGCGATCGATATTTCGCCTGGGTGAGAGCGGGATAATTCGATAGATCCTAGGCGTCTTCGAACCGCCAGGCGATGAGAAGACGGTCCGCTGCCACCGCAATCAGACATACATCGTAAAGCGTGGTGGCCAGAGAATTCCAGTGGAAACTGCGAGTCAGGAAGTCGGCTGAATCTCCGTATTCGGCGTGACCATGATTGGTGAAGAAATCGATGTTCTCGCCGGCCGAGGCGAGAACATCACACACGCAACTGTCCCTGCCTTCATCGACTTCCTGGAGTGACTGATTTGGGCCCGAATCGAATGAGCCAAGGGCCAGGAGTTTCAGCAAATCCTCCGCGCCTTTTCGGGGGACTGGAAGAAGGCTTTCCCGGACCTGGCTGTCCGTAACAGAGTCGAACATTTCCGAAGGTTCGATTCCGATGTGCTCCCCACTGTTCTTCCCCTGAGTGAAAGCCAGCAGATCGACGATCCAATCCTCGTGCTTTCTCTGCAGCAGACACAGACACGTCCAACGAGTGTCGAACAGTCGAGTTGCGCACTTCGGCAGGCTACCTGTGGTCACGGAAGATCACTCACTCGGGCGCTAGGGGTTGCTCGGCATGGAAGTGTAGACGACGTAGGGAGGGACGATCCCGGACTTGTATTTGAGTACGACCTTGGCGCCATACGTTTCGTGAGCAGACGTCGAGCCATTGGGTATGCTTCTTCCGGTCACATAGTCGAATTTCACGGGATCCAGGTTCAGCATCGATCCGTCATGGCGTGGCCCGGCCAGCCACTTCTCAATCTTGTCTGGGTTGTTTACGCCGACGTTCGGTTTTCCTGCGTTTGCCGGACTATTGGTCGGGCCGATTTCATCCATCACATCTTGCGTTGCCTTTTGCGCGACGGTCAGATCGGGGAACGTGGATGCGGCATTAATGCTCGGCTGGTCTCTGAGTCGATTCAGGAGCTGCGCATCAGTCTGCCCAACATGTTTATCGATGATGTGGCTCTTGTGTACGCCCTCCTGGTTTGCGAGGTCGACCGGATAGAAGTGATTTTCCTTGTCCTCGCCCGCAACCGTATAGAGCGGCTGTTCTCTGAATTCATTGAGTGAGCGTGCGCCGAAAGCCTCCGCACGAGCCTCTTCGGCGGCGTAGGTAGGGACACTGTTCCTCGCCTCTTCCATGGCGGGCTTGAGCTTGGTCAAGTCGTCGGCGAGGCCGTGTATCTCGCGGTTGTATGAATCCACAGCATGGTTGAGGCGCCCGGTGTCGATGTTGGAGATGAACTCCGCGGCCAGTTCGGGGAGTTCGCTGAGCTTCTCCAGTGCGTCCAAGACACCCTTTACGGCGAAGGTCTTCGCTGCGGCGTCCTTGTAGACGTCGATGATCGTGGACCTGATAGTCGTCACTTTGATGCTGACCTCGTCACATGCCACTGCGACGGCGCTTGCGGTGTCCTGGACGACATCCAGCGCGGGTTGTTGACCGTCCTTGTGGGCCCACTTGTAGCCGTGGTGCTCCTTGCCCCACTCGGACGTCCCCCAGATCGCCGAGCAGAACTGCCTCATCGCGCTCTGCCACTCGTCGTTCCCCGACGCGGGATTGGTGATGTACGCGATCGCATCGTCGAAACTGCCCGCGGACGTCTTGGCATCCTTGCCGGCCTGTCGCCAGGCCTGTGCGATCTTCGGAAGGTTGACGTCGTCGCCGCCCGGTGTGATGTCCGCGACCTTCCCGTGCCGCAGGGCGTGCTTGAGGACGGGGCGGATCACCTGGTCGCCGACCCAGCTCAGCGCGCCGGAGACCTCGTCGATGATCGCGTTGCCCCAGCCGTCTTCGGCAGAGACATTGCCCCAACCGAGTTCGGCGACGGGGCCGCCCGCGCCGGCTTTCTTGAGCACAGCGGGTGGGCTCTTCTTCACCACCGCCGGGGTCAGGATGTTGGTGGCGTGTTCCGCCTCCGCGTAGTTGTTGGCGGTCACCGTGAGGCCGACGGCTGCGCCACCGACGCCCTCGGTGGCCCTGTCCCACACATCGAGGAACAGTGCTGCTACTTCGGCGTACGTCTTGGCGAAGGCCTCCGGCCCCGATCCGCAGCCCACCGCGTGTTCATATCCGTCGAGTGTGTCGACGAGGCTCTTGGCCCGGTCGGCGAAGTCGTACTGGGCGTTCCGCAGCATGAAGGACGCGTAGTACACGTGTGGTGGCTGGACGTCGAAACCGGTGACCACACTGCTGCCCGGCACGGCGGGCTTCATCGCGGCCAGTTCGTCGGAGCGTTGCTGTCGCGCCGAGACCGTGTCCTGCTGGGAGAGGTCCTTGCCCTGCGGGTCCTGGAGGGACCCCGGGAGAAGGCGCAGGGGTGGCGCCGCCGGATCCGGACGACGGGGCTGGCAGCGAACCGTTGCCCGTAGTGGCCGGGGGTGTGGTCGACGGCGAAGGGGAGGGCGTGGTCATCAGGCCGCTCCCCAACCCCGCAGCACCGCCCGATGCGCCGCCGAGTAGTTCGCGTGACCCGTGGTGACGTACGCGTGCAGCTACTTCTGGGCGGCCTGCAAGTCCTGCGCCGGGCGGTCCCACTCGTCGAGCTTCTGGACGAAGACCTCGCGGGCCTCGCCCTTCCATGACAGGACGACCGGTTCGGCACGGTCGTAGAGGTCGTCGAGTTTGGTGTTGAGCTGCTTGAGGATGTCCTCCAGCTCGGCGGTGAGTTCGTGGAGCGTGGCGAAGGAGACGGTTATGTGGTCGTCGTCGGCGGAAGCTCCGGTCGACATGATCCCCCTGGATATCGGTCGGTTGGCAACTATGGCCGGCTGGTGGGTACTTGGCGGCCCGCGTTCAGAAGGATCAGAAGGAGTCGAGGGTGCTGCGGGGTGGCGTCGGCGTATCGCCCGTCGCCTCCACGTTGGGCGTGGACAGCTTGTTGACCTCGCTGCCGATGTTCACCTGGATCTTCCGCATCTGTTCCAGTACCTCGATGTCGTTCGCGGAGAAGCCGTCCCGGCTCATCCGGACAGCCTGCTCCAGCAGCTTCATCACTTCGCGGATGCGTACGGCATCCTCGGTCGCCGCGCGGTGGAACTCGCGGTACGCCGTCGCCGCCGGGCCGCGCCAGCTGGCCTCGATGCGGTCGACGATCGCGTCCATGCGTCTGACCTGCCTGTCGAGGTGGTCCTGCATGTCGTCGAGGTCGCCGGCGAGTTTGGTGAGGTCGGAGGACGTCACTCGTAGGTCAGGGCCGCCGCCTTGGCTCGTACCGGTTCCGGGCACTGCCATGCCGTATCTCCGCCCCCGTCACGTCGGCATCAGACGTCACTTGCTGTTGCAATAATCCTACGGTTCGCAGTGGCCCCGAAGCGAGGCCGTTCAGAGTCCCGCGATGTCCAACTCCGCCCAGACTGTCTTGCCGACCGTGAGTCTCTCCACGGCCCAACGGGTCGCCAGCGCGCGCACGATGAGCAGGCCGCGGCCGAACTGGTCGTCGGGGGTGGAGGTTTGGGGGTACGGGAGCCGTTCTCCCCTCGGGTCGGTGACCGCGACGCGCAGGGCATTGCCGATGACGGACGTCTCCACGCGGAACAGGCGGTCGCGGAGGCAGCCGTGCAGTAGGGCGTTCGTGCACAACTCGCTTGCCAGTAGCGCCGCGTCGCCGGCGGAGTGGGGATGTCCCCAGGTGGCGGTGAGGTGGGCGACGTGTCTGCGGGCGCGGGGGATGTTGATCGGGTACGGGGTGTAGGTGACGGCGTCGTAGTGGTCGTAGCGGCGGTCGTGGGGCTTGGGGAATCCGGGAGGACAGGAGTCGGTCACCGGGACGCACCTCCTTGTGCGGTGGGGACGGTGGCCAGGTGGGGTGGCTCTGCCGTGCTGTGTGAGGGCAGCGCGGTGCACTTCCGCCAACTGGTTTCGCTGGGTGGCTTGTTGTGCACTGACGGTAGCCTCTGTAAAGGTGAGCCAGCAACCCAATCGGACAGAAAGCTTGCTGTCCCCGAGTTGTGGTTGCTCGGTTCCGGGTCTCAGACTGGGGTGACTCAGCGGGAGGGAACGCGATATGGCAGGCAGGGACCCCAACCGGGGGAAGACGATCACGACCGTGTTGGGGCGTCGACTCGGTGGGGAGCTGCTACGGATGCGGGAGGCGTGTGATCTGCGCCAGCCGCACGCTGCCGAGGCGCTGACGGCGTCCGTCACGAAGGTGGCCAAGATCGAGCGCGGGCAGGTGCCGTTGCGTGATCCCGATGTCAGGGCGCTGTGTCATCTCTACGGCGAGACCGACGAGGCGGTTATCCGCAAGCTCCTGGCCCTGGCGAAGGCGGACCGGGACCGTCGCAAGGTCCAGGGCTGGTGGAATCAGTATCCCCAGCTGAAGGAGCAGATGGAGTATGTGGCTCTGGAGGACATCGCCACAGAACTCCGGATGTGGCAATTGACCTTCGTCCCGGGCCTGTTGCAGACACCGGACTACGTCCGCGCCCTTGCGGTGGGCAACGGAACCTGGGAGAACCTCGACGAGATCGGCCCCTTCGTCGAGGCGAGGATCGCCCGACAGGCGCGGCTGACCGGCGAGCACCCCCTGCAACTCTGGGCGGTGCTGCACGAGGGGGTGTTGAGACAGTTGGTCGGTGGACGGGACATCATGCGGGCTCAGTTGGACCACCTCCTCGGAGCGGCCCAGTCGCCCAATGTGCGGGTCCAGGTGGTGCCGTACACCGCAGGCGCTCATCCTGGTATGACCAGTGCCTTCACCGTGGTCTCCTTCGCGGAGCCAGGCGCCCTGGACCTCGTGCAGGCGGATACTTTCTCGACGAAGGTCTGGCTGGAGAGCGAGGCTGACGCAGCGCGTCACAACGAAGTCTTCAGCCGCATCACGCGGTTGGCGCTGACGCAGCAAGACTCCCTCAGTCTCATCGACAGTGTCCGTAAGGAGATGTAGGTCCCTTGTCCGAGTTCGAGTTCACGAAGTCCACGTACAGCAGCGGCGACGCGCACGGCGAGTGCGTGGAAGTCGCCCGCAACGTCCCCTGCACGATCGCTGTCCGTGACTCGAAGGAAACGGATGGGCCGATGCTCCGGCTCACCCCCACCACCTGGGCCGAGTTCGCTGCGCACGTGGGTGCCGTCTAGTTCCGCTCCCACATCGGCGAGTGCGCTTCCCTCAAGTGCTCCGTGAACGCGTTGACGACGATCGGGAAGAAGTCGGTGAACCGTTCGCCTGCCGACCCCCCTCCCATCCCGCCCCCGCCGAAGAACGCGTCCAACTGCTCCTCGGTGTGGAACACCGCGCGCGCCTCCGCGCACTCGGCGATCAGGCCCGGCAGCTGCCAGGGGCACCACGGGTGGGTGTCCGAGATGACCAGGTGGAGGCCCTCCTCCAACGTGGCGTCCTGCATGTCGTCGTCGACGGCGAGTCCGTCCTGGCCGAAGTAGTTCACCAGGAACTGGTTCAACCTGGGGAAACGCAGGGCGAGTTCACAGGCGGTCAGGGGTGTTCCGAAGAGCGCTTCCCGGTCGAACGGCGCCTTCCAGCGCTCCACATACGCGGCCACCGCCCGGTAGACCTCGGGCGTGCGGGCCACCGACTCGGCCCTCGGGAAGTTCGTGAGGGAGGGGTGTCCGCCGGCCGGGTCGTGCGCGAACAGGTCGGCCGCCAGGTGGAGTTGCGCCGCGATCTCGTACAGGTCCCGGCCGCCGTCCTCCCCGGCGTTCCACAGTCCCCGGATCACCGGGAACAGGTCCCGCTGCCACGCTTCGGCGTCGTCAGGGACGGGTTTGCCGTAGTCCCTGTACTGCCTCAGCAGAGTTCGGGCGCCCTCAAGAGCGAAGTACTGCGCCGGCTCCCGGTCGTTCGCCGACATCGCCGGCTCAACTCCTCACGTGACGGTCGTACCAGAAAGTCGTACGACAAGCCGCCGTACGACAAAGGGACCCGCCGCTGGCATGCGGCAGGCCCCCGAAGAACGTGTCGGTGTGTCAGAGCGTCGCGAAGCCGTAGTTCAGGAGCTTCGTCGCGTCCGTCGCGCGCTGCGGGACGGAGGACGACGCGAGGACCGTGCCGATGACCGTCTTGCCGTTGCGGGTGGCGGCGAAGACGAGGCAGTACTTGGCCTCGGGGCCGGAGCCGGTCTTCACGCCGATCGTGCCGCTGTAGCTGCTGAGCAGGGTGTTGGTGTTGGTCCAGGCAGTCATCGTGCGGGTGCTGCCGGTCTTCGTGATCGTCTTGGCCTTGTACGACTTCGTCTTGACGACCGTCTTGAACGTGGCGTTCTTCATCACGTTGCTGGCGAGCTTCGTCAGGTCGCGCGGCGTCGAGTAGTTGCTGCCGTTGCCGATGCCGTCGAACGAGTCGAACTTCGTGTTCGTCAGGCCGAGCGACTTCGCCGTCGAGTTCATCTTCGCGATGAACGACTTCACGCGCGCGGCCCGCGTCGAGCCGGAGCCGAACTTGTCGGCCAGCGCGTACGCCGCGTCGCAGCCCGACGGCAGCATCAGGCCGTAGAGCAGCTGACGGACGGTGACCTTGTCGCCGACGATCAGGTGGGCGGAGGAGGCGGTGTTGGCGACGATGTAGTCGCTGTACGCCTTCACGATGGTGACCTTGGCGTCGAGGTTGAGATTCGACTGCGAGAGCACGACCTTCGCGGTCATGATCTTCGTGGTGGAGCCCGTCGACCGCTTGGTGTCCGCGGCCTTCGTGTAGAGCGTCTTGCCGGTGGCGTTGTTCATCACATAGCCGCCCGCGGCCACGATCGTCGGCTTCGTGACGGCCTGCGCGGGTGCCGCGGTCAGGGCGCCGGTCGCGAGCACGGCGCCTGCGGTCACGGTGACCGCGGCGGCTCTGCGGAAGCGGCTGCCCTTGATGCCGGTAATGGCAGTAATCAACTGAGGTACCCCGAATACGTTGAATGCCCCTGAGGAGCGGCCCAGTTGGAGGGGGGAAAGAGAAGGGCCGCACGTGTGTGACACGTAAGTAGCACAGAAGGTTGTGCGGTTGCTGGGCCGGGTTCCCCGAATGTGTGAAACGCCCCCGGGAACCGGCCGCGGAAACTCACGCCACAGACGCATCGTCGTAGACGTACCCCCGTCCCCCGTTGGTTCCCGTTGGTTTCCTCTGCTTCCCTCTGGTTCCCTCTGCTTCCGTCCGCATCCTGGACGCCCGTCCTCATGCGTACGTGTTGTATCTATGCTGTCCTCATGTCGTCCCCGTCCCTCGTCGCCGCCGGTTCCGCCTCCTCCGCTCCGTCGCCCGCCGTCAAGCAGCCACCCGCCGCCGACCGCGTCTACGCCCACGTCAAACAGGGTGTCCTGGACCGGCGTTACGAGGGCGGCACCCTCCTCACCGAGGGCGAGCTCGCCGAGGCCGTCGGGGTCTCCCGGACACCCGTGCGCGAGGCGCTGCTGCGGCTTGAGGTCGAAGGGTTGATCAAGCTCTATCCGAAGAAGGGCGCCCTCGTCCTGCCCGTCTCCTCGCAGGAGATCGCGGACGTGGTGGAGACCCGGATGCTGGTCGAGCAGCACGCGGTCCGCAAGGTCGTACCGGCGTCACCGACCCTCATCGCGCGGCTCGAAGAACTCCTCGCGCGGCAGAAGGAACAGGCCGCCGCGGGGGACCTGGCCGGTGCCGCCGTCACCGACCGCTGCTTCCACGCCGAGATCGTCCGCAGCGGCGGCAACGAGATCCTCTCCCGCCTCTACGACCAACTCCGCGACCGGCAGCTGCGGATGGGCGTCGCCATCATGCACTCGCACCCCGACCGCATCGCCAAGACGCTCACCGAGCACGAGGCGATTCTCGGCGCGCTGCGCACCGGTGACGCCGAGGCGGCGGCGGAAATCGTCCACCAGCACGTCGACTGGTTCTCCCACCTGGCTCGGGGCGAGGTCCGATGAGCGGCAGTAGCGGTAGCAGTAGCAGTTCCAGTTCCGCTCTCTCGCTGCCCGGTGATCCGCCCGGTGGCCGTCGCGCCATGGCCGTGTGGGGCATCGGCGTCTCCGTCTACTTCGTCGCCGTCATCTTCCGTACGTCCCTCGGGGTCGCCGGCCTCGACGCCGCCGAGCGTTTCCACGTCAACGCCTCGGCGCTCTCCACCTTCTCGATCCTCCAACTCCTGGTCTACGCGGGCATGCAGATACCCGTCGGCCTGCTCGTCGACAGCCTCGGCACCAAGAAGGTGCTGACCATCGGGGTGGTCCTCTTCACCGCCGGCCAGCTCGGCTTCGCCTTCTCCCCCTCCTACGGCACCGCCCTCGCCTCCCGCGCGCTGCTCGGCTGCGGCGACGCGATGACGTTCATCAGCGTGCTGCGGCTCGGCACCCGCTGGTTCCCGGCCCGGCGCGGACCGATGGTCGCCCAGCTCGCGGGTCTGGCCGGGATGGCCGGGAATCTCGTCTCCACCCTGGTGATCGCCCGGCTGCTGCACGGCGTCGGCTGGACGGCCGCCTTCGCGGGCAGCGCGCTCGCCGGGGTCGTAGTCCTCGTTCTGCTGCTGCTGTTCCTGAAGGACCACCCCGAGGGCCACGAACCGGAGCCCTTCCCGCACCGGGGCGCGGCCTACGTCCGCCGGCAGATCGCCGCCTCCTGGCGCGAACCGGGCACCCGCCTCGGCCTGTGGGTGCACTTCACCACCCAGTTCCCGGCGATGGTGTTCCTGCTCCTGTGGGGCCTGCCGTTCCTGGTCCAGGCCCAGGGCCTGTCCCGCGCCACCGCCGGCGAACTCCTCACCCTCGTCGTGCTGTCCAACATGGTGGTCGGCCTGGTCTACGGCCAGATCGTCGCCCGGCATCACACGGCACGGCTGCCGCTGGCACTGGGCACGGTCGGCGCGACGGCGTTCATCTGGGCGGTCGTCCTCGTCTACCCCGGCGAGCACGCGCCGATGTGGCTGCTGATCGTGCTGTGCACGGTGCTCGGCTCCTGCGGGCCCGCGTCGATGCTCGGCTTCGACTTCGCCCGCCCGGCCAACCCGCCGGAGCGTCAGGGCACCGCCTCCGGAATCACCAACATGGGTGGTTTCGTGGCCTCGATGACGACCCTGTTCGCGGTCGGCGTGCTGCTCGATGCGACCGGCGACAACTACTCGATCGCCTTCTCGGTGGTCTTCCTGCTCCAGGCGGTCGGCGTCAGCCAGATCCTCCGGCTACGGCGCAGGGCGGCCCGCCGCGAGCGCGAGCGGCTGGTGGCGAGCCGGGTGGAGACGGTGCACGTGCCCGCGTGACACCAACCCACCCGCCTGCTTGCTCACAACCCGCCCCCGCTGCACCGTGCTTGCTACTTCGTGACCGTGAAGTTCCGCAGTATCGACGCCGCGAGCTCCGGATCGCCGTCCGCCTTGACGCGGTCCGTCACCGATTCGAGGGAGACCCGCCCGCAGGCCAGCCGGACGTACGTCTCCCAGTCGAGGATCAGGGTGGCGGCGGGGCCGAGCGCGGGGGCCGTCTCCAGGGTGCCGCGGCCCTGGATGTCGACGCGGATCGTACGGAGGAACTCGATCGGACCGTGCACGTCGAAGACGACCGCAGAACTGCGCGGTGCGCCCGCGTCGTCGGCGACGACACGGGGCAGCTCGGCGAGCAGCACGTCACGGGCGATGTGCGCGCCCGGCGAGTCGAGGTTCCCGGGGCGGCCGAGGGCGGCGCGCAGATCCTGCTCGTGCACCCACACGTTGAACGCGTGGTTGCGCATGGACTGTTCGAGCGTGACCTCGGTGCTGACATGGCCGCGCACCTTCGTACCGGGCTCCCGCGACTCGTTCCGCAGCTGCCGGTTGCGCCGGATGATCGTGTACTCCAGCTCCGACGTCATCTCCGGTGCCGTGTGGTGGCGGCGCACGTCGACCTGCATCTCCATGTACCGCTGGTGCTCGTTGGTGACGTGGTAGAGGTCGCGCGGGAGGGTGTGGATGGGGCGCGGGTCGCCGAGCATCTCGTTGTCCAGCCCGATGACGTGCGAGACCACGTCACGCACCGACCAGCCCGGGCACGGCGTTCGCCGGTTCCACTCTCCCTCCACGAGGGGGTTCACCAGCTCGGATATCGCTTCGATGGAGTGGGTCCAGGCGTCGGCGTAGGGCTGGAGAGTGGGATGCAGACTCACGGAACGGGACCCCTCGGCGGTCGGTACAGGTCGGTACAGGTCGGGTGGCAGGCGTCGTTGCCAGCGGGAGGTGGCTGTCGGCGGGCGTCTTGGAACGCTAAGTTACGCTGCTGTGAGGCACCCCGGCAGTGCTTTCGTGTGACGATCGTAGGCCCGTGTGAACGGCTCGAATGCCAGGACGGTGGTAGTGTGCGCGCCTCTCTCATCCAGATCGCCGTAGAAGAGGGCGAATCGGTCGAATCTCGTCGGGTTCGGATGGGCTCTCTCGTCCGCGAACAGGCGGGTGCCGATCTGGTCGTTCTGCCGGAGCTGTGGACCACGGGCGCGTTCGCCTACGAGTTGTTCGGCACCGAGGCCGAGCCGCTGGAGGGGCCGACCTACGAGGCGATGGCCAAGGCGGCGAGCGACGCGGGCGTCTGGCTGCACGCGGGCTCGATCCCCGAACGAGACCCTGAAGGCCCCCTCTACAACACGTCCCTGGTCTTCTCCCCCTCCGGTGAACTGGCCGCCGCCTACCGCAAGATCCACCGCTTCGGCTTCGACAAGGGCGAGGCCGTGCTGATGGGCGCGGGCAGCGAGCTGGTGACGGTCCGTCTGCCCCAGACGGTCATCGGTCTCGGCACCTGCTACGACCTCCGTTTCCCCGAACTCTTCCGCGGCCTCGTCGACGCCGGCGCCGAGACCCTCGTCCTCCCCGCGGGCTGGCCCGAACGCCGCCGCTCCCACTGGACCCTCCTCGCCAAGGCCCGCGCGGTCGAGAACCAGTCGTACGTCCTCGCATGCGGAACGGCCGGTACGCACGCAGGAGTTCCCCAGGCCGGTCACTCGATCGTGGTGGATCCCTGGGGCGAGGTCCTGGCGGAGGCGGGCGCCGGCGAGGAGGTCCTCACGGTGGAGTTCGACCCGGCGAGGGTGGCCGTGACGCGCGAACAGTTCCCGGCACTGAAGGACCGGGTGCTGGGCCTGGAGCCTCCGAAGCGCGCGCACTGACCGGCGGAACCGGCCGACCCCGGTTCCCCGGTCCTCCCGCTCCCCGGTCCTCCCGCTCCCCGGTCCTCCCGCTCCCCGGTCCGTCCGTCCCCTAGTCCTCCCGCTCCTTCTCCGCGAGGTGGATCACGCACACCGCCACCGCGATCAGCAGCGCCGCGTCCGCGTCCTCCCGGACGATGTCGACGCCGTACGTCTCCCGGATGTGCAGCCAGCGCCGGGAGATCTGCGCGAGCAGCTCACCGTCGTAGTCGACGCCGAACTCGCGGTCCAGGATCTTGCCGCTGACGTCGAGTTCGGTGCCGTCCACCAGGGACACCCGATAGTGGTTGCGCAGCAGCGAGAACCGCTTCCGCCTGATGGTCGCGAGGGGCTCGCCGTCCCGTTCGATCACCATCGTGTCGCGCAGGGCGAGCATCTTCTTGTGGATGTCGATGAGCACGCGCCCGTGCGTGTCCTTCAACTCGAACGTGTCCCTGATCCGCATGGCCTTGCCGTCGACCAGGAACACCTTGTTGCCGTGCTGGTCCTCGATCCAGTAATCCTCACCGAAGCCGAGGATCCGATCGCGTACGAGGAATCTCATGCCTCTACGGCTTCCCCGGCAGCCGGTCCGAAACGCCGCCGATAGGCCGACGGGCTCAATCCGGTCTCCCGCCGCAGCCGCGCCCGCAGGTTCGCACCGGTCCCGAGACCACACCTCGCGGCCACCACGTCGAGCCGCTCCTCCCCGCGCTCGATCAGCCGGCACGCCAGCGCCACCCGCTCCCCGGTCAGCCAGGCCAGCGGAGTCGTCCCGAGCTGCGCCCTGAACCGCCGGTGCAGGGTGGCGGGGGAGACGGCCGCACGGGCCGCCAACTCGGCCACCGCCAACGGTTCCCCCAGCCGCTCCTGCGCCCACGCGAGCAGCGGCGCGAGCGACTCGTCGGGCACATCGGGCAACGGCCGCTCCACGAACTGCCGCTGCCCGCCGTCCCGATGAGCCGCGAAGACGAGCCTCCGGGACACCGCGTTGGCGATCTCGGCGCCGTGGTCCCGCCGTACGACATGCAGGCCGAGGTCGAGCGCGGCGGCGCTGCCCGCGGCGGTGAGGATGTCGCCGTCGTCCACAAAGAGGACGTCCGGTTCGAGCCGCACGCGCGGGTGCAGCGCGCGGAAACGGTCGGCCCACATCCAGTGCGTGGTGGCCCGGCGCCCGTCCAGCAGCCCCGCCTCGGCGAGCGCGAAGCTGCCGGTGCACAGGCTCATGACACGGGCCCCGCGCGCGTGGGCACGCCGGATCGCGTCGAGGACGTCACCACCGCGCGGTACGACGTTGTCGGGCCGCCCCGGCACGACGAGGGTGTCCGCCGTGTCCACCGCGTCGAGACCGTGTGCTCCGGTGAGGGCGAAGAACCCGTGGTTCATCCGCACCTCACGCGCGGGCGTGCACACCAGCACCTCGTACAGCGGCCCGGAGAGCCCCAGTTCGGGCCGGGGCAGCCCGAACAGCTCGGTGGCGACGCCCACTTCGAAGGGGTTGGTGCCCTCGTCGACGATCACGGCGACCCGGTGGGGCCGCGACGGAGGACGCTGAGAGGATCCTTGCGGCATGTGCGATTCCTAGCACTCGTACGCCGGGTACGACACCGCGCACGCTGACCGCATGGAACCCATCTCCCTCACCGCCGCCCTCGCCTCCTTCACCGACCAGTGGAGCCCCCGCATCGTTACCACCGTCAACGACTACGACGTACGTGTCGCCAAGGTCGAGGGCGAACACCTCTGGCACACCCACGACCACACCGACGAGTTCTTCCTGGTCCTGTCCGGCGAACTGCACATTGCGCTCCGCGAGTTGGCGGGGGAGCGCGTGGTCGTCCTCCCCAAGGGCTCCGTCTTCACGGTCCCGCGCGGCACGCAACACAAGCCCTATGCCCCCGTCCCGTCCGAGATCCTTGTCCTCGAACCGACGGGCACGTCAACGGTCGGCGACCAGCACGAGGAGATCCCGGCTCATGTGGACGCGACGAGGGGTCACACCTTGAACTGACCCTTCAGCGCGGTGAGTAGGGCGTTCAGGGCGGTGGGGGTGGGGGTGAGGAGCGTGGCGGGCTCGTCGCTCTCGCGGAGGTGGAGGGTGGTGGGGGAGGTGGCTATCTCCAGGCAGTTGTTATCGGCGTCGCCTGTGGAGAACGACGACTTCTGCCAGTGGAGGGCTTCGGGCACGGGTGTTCCTTCAGAGTTCCTGGGCGATGCGCTGGACGAGGTCAAGAGAAGCATCGTGCGGTAGTGCTGCGCTGTCGATGCTCTCGAAGCGGGTTCGGCAGCGATTCAGCCGAGCCGTCGCGTCGATGAACTCGGCGCCATGCGACGTGTCGATCTGCACGGTGTCGAGTTGGGGGACGATCCCGCCAACGTACTGCATGGGAAGACCCGCCCCGGCAAAGCCTTCGGGGCTGAACGGGATGACGCGAAGGGTCACTGTCTCTCGGTCGGCTGCGTGGAGGAGATGTCCGAGCTGATTGCGGGCGACCTTGGATCCCCCGACACACATCCGCAATGCCGCTTCGTGGACGACGATGTCGTAGGGCGTACCCGACTCCAGTACCTGCTGTCGGCGCATGCGGAAAGAGACGCGGGTCTCCAGCTCCTCCATGGGAAGACTCGGATCCACGAACAGTGAGGCAGCGCGTACGTGGTCCTCGGTCTGGAGGACTCCGGGGATGTGAACCATCTCGAACGCGCGGACGTACGTGGCATCGTGCTCCAACTCGGCCAGATCGAGAGCCTGACGGGGCATCACACCTCGGTATTCGTCCCACCAGTTGCCGGTCCGGTACACCGCCATCTCGACAAGGGCGTTTACGAGTGCAGGATCGGCACAGTCGTAGAACTCGGCCATTCTGCGCAGTCGTTCCTCGCTGAGACCGAACCGACCGGACTCGATGTGGCTGATCTGGGTTGGGCTGGTGTCCAGTTCTGCGGCGGCCTGCCGGTTCGGGACGCCCGCCGCCTCGCGCAGCTTGCGAAGTTCTGCCCCCAGCCGGGCTTGGCGTGCTGTTGGGGTGGGCCGTGCGGACATCTGTCCTCCTCGTGAGTCGACGCCGAGTTTGCCTGAAACGTTGAGGCGTCTCAATGTTTCACGCTACTGTCGTCACTGTACTCACGGAGGGTGCCCAAGTGGTCACCCATCCGCAACTCCCGCACGCCCACCGCCCGTTGGAAGCGCCACCCCGACCGTCGACACCGGGGCGCCGGACAGCAACGAGCCCGGGCTCGCACAAACCCCCATCACCTCAACGGAGTTGATGCCCCATGCCCTCGTACACCCTGATCTGCCCACCCCTCGACACCTCCCCCCACATCGCCCGCGACTTCGTCGCCACCGTCCTGCGCACGCTGGAGCTGGACCGCGCCCTGGTCGACGACGCGATCCTCTGCACCTCGGAACTCGTCACCAACGCCTGCGTCCACGCGAAGGGCGGTGACGGCACGGTGCTGTGGCTGGCGGTGGAAGCGGGGCGGCTGCGGGTCGTGGTGTACGACGGGGACGAGAACCCGCCGGTGATAAGGGAGTTGACGGCAGAACCGGGTGAACGAGGCGGTGGCCGGGGTCTGTTCCTGGTGGACGCCCTCACCGAAGGCCGCTGGGGACACGGCCCGGACATCCCGTACGGCGGGCAACCGCACCCGGAGGGCAAGGGGGTGTGGTTCGACCTGCCCGCAGAGCTGCCCGTACGGCGCCCGGCATCACCATGACCGGACTCCCCCTTGCGTTGGCTCACGCCACCGGAGACCTGATCATCCAGTCATGGACCGCCGACGAGGAGACCGTTCGGCTGGCACAGGAAGTCGGCTCCGTGCCCGGCCACTCGACCGACGTTCCGCGATGCACCTTGAGATGCGGGACAGCTACATGCGTGACGACCCGGAGTTCATCCGCTGGCAGGAGGGCCATCGGTACGACCCGGCCGACCGTGAGTCCTGGTGACGCTCCTGGCTGGACGTGGGGGCCGAGACAACCGGCCGGGGCGTGTCCATGCGACGGCTGCGCGTTCGCTACCCCGCTCGCAGGCCCACGGCCTCTTGCTCCCCGCGCTTGACGGCTGGGTGGTGGACAGGGAAACGCTGATCCTCCATCACTTCAGCGGTGATGGGCAGTGGACCGGAGAGCGGATGGAAGTGCGCCACGATCCGGCCTTGGCGGAGCAGTACGCAACCGCGTACGAGGCAGCGTGGGAGAAGGCCATTTACCACGCGGAGTACCGGCCGGACTGACGAACGCGCGCCATGGCTCTTTCTGCGTCATCCAGTGCTCAGCAGGCCCGGCAGGCTCTCGCGGATCGCCTCGCGGAACTCTGCCGGGATGCCGGGATGCCGGCCTGTCCGGACTCGACCTTGCCGAGCGCTGCGCGTGGAGCCGTTCCAAGTCGTCCCGGATCATGAACGCCCGTACACCTCCGTCCGCCGAATGCATCCGGGCATGGTGCCGGGCGTGCGGTGCCGAGGATCAGACGGAAGACCTCATTGCCGTGCTGCGGACGGCTGAGGGCATGTGGGTCGGTTGGCGACGCATGGAACGGGCCGGGCTCAAGCAAGCACAGGAAGCGCACTTGCCGCGCATGGAACGACAGCGCGTCTTGTACGAAGGTGATCGACGGTTCGCGTTTCTCGTTGAGGAGTCGGTGCTGCGCTCCGGGATCGGCGGCGCTGAAGTCATGACCGGACAGCTTGCCCACCTGATCTCAGTCGCCTCGCTTCCCAATGTCAGCTTGGGAGTTGTACCCATGGGGCCGGACCGGGAGCGCTGGCCGGCCGAAGGGTTCTGGATCTACGACACAGCACATGTCAACGTCGAATTGATCTCCGGCTACCTCACGATCACGCAGCCCAGCGAGGTAGGCATGTATGCAGAGACATTTGCGGAACTGGCAGCACTGGCCGTCTACGGCGCCCCCGCCCGTGCGCTGATCACATCGGCCGTAGCCGCCCTCGCCCAGATGATCGATTCCAAGGGATGAGGCGGCGAGTCGACGGCTACGATCAGGTGTGGGCTGTGGGAGCTCCGGGGAGGTGGCCTGTGGGTGGCATGGCGGGTCTTGGACGTCGGGGGATGCTCGCACTCGGCGCGGTGACGGTGTTTGCGGCGTGTACGCCGACTGCGAAGGGCACAGATGACGCCAAGGTCCGGACCGACCTGGAGCCTCTGGAGCGTCGGTTCGCTGGGCTCGGCCCGCTGTCCGGCGCGCACTGGCTCGGCACCGCACTGGGCACCGATTCGAGGGTGTCCGTTCCGGGCCCCACCGATGTTCGTATGGTGGGAACTGCCCAGTTGAGAGCAGGTGCCGTCGCCGCCATCACGGGGGCACCGCAGCGGAGCTTTCAGCCCGAGAACCCAGTCCAACTCCCGGAGGAACTCGCCGAGTTCGTACCCAAGGGCGCAACGTGGGTCCGAAGCGATTCCTTCGACCGTGACATGACGGGCGGGACGTACTCCGGCGCGTTCTATCTCGATCCAGGCACGGACACGGTCTACTTCGATACGGTCAACCCGGGCATTTCCGCCAGCTCCGAACCGTGATCGATTCCAGGGCATCGGCTGCGCGCAGGGGGCGAGGGCATCCAACGTCGGTGTGTGAAAACAGAGTTGAACACCCTCGGAACGTTCACGGGTCTGTTCCGAACGCAGGGATACTTCGACCCCGGCCTGACCGTCTGAGCGGTGGCAGCCGCATCGGGGTGCGCGTTGTACGGAGGGCCGACAGTGGCACCCTTGATGCATGAGCAAGCGCGTGCGTGTCCGCGCCCCCGAGCTGATCGGTAAGGGCGGCTGGATCAACATAGGTGACAAGAAGCTCGGTCTCGCGGAGCTTCGAGGACGCATCGTGATTGTTGATTTTTGGACCTTCTGTTGCATCAACTGCCTGCACGTCCTCGACGAACTCCGTGAGCTGGAGGAGAAGCACCGGGACACGGTCGTGATCATCGGGGTGCACTCGCCGAAGTTCGTGCACGAGGCCGAGCATCAGGCCGTCGTGGAAGCGGTCGAGCGGTACCGCGTCGAGCATCCGGTGCTGGACGACCCGGAGTTGGCCACCTGGAAGCAGTACGCCGTCCGCGCGTGGCCGACGCTTGTCGTGATCGACCCGGAGGGGTACGTCGTCGCGCAGCACGCGGGCGAGGGGCACGCGCACGCCATCGAGCGGCTGGTGGCGGAGCTGGAGACCGAGCACGCGGCGAAGGGCACGCTCCGGCGCGGCGACGGACCGTACGTGCCGCCGGAGCCCGAGCCCACCGTGCTCCGTTTCCCCGGCAAGGCGTTGGCCCTGCCCTCCGGGAACTTCCTGGTCAGCGACACGACCCGGCACCAGCTGGTCGAGCTGGCGGCGGACGGGGAGAGCGTCGTACGGCGGATCGGATCCGGGGCGCGCGGGTTCGGTGACGGTCCGGCCGACTCCGCGAGCTTCAACGAGCCTCAGGGGCTCGCGCTCATCGAGGACGGTTCCGTCGTCGTCGCCGACACCGTGAACCACGCGCTACGACGGCTCGACCTCGCCACCGGTGCCGTGACCACCCTCGCGGGCACCGGCCGGCAGTGGATGCAGGGCGAGCCCACCTCGGGCCCCGCCCGCGAGGTCAGCCTCTCGTCCCCCTGGGACGTGGCCTGGTGGCAGGGCAGGCTGTGGATCGCCATGGCCGGTGTGCACCAACTCTGGGCCTACGACCCGGCCGAGGGCAGCTCCCAGGCCTTCGGCTCCGCCGAGGGCACCGTCGCCGTCACCGCAGGCACCACCAACGAAGGGCTCGTCGACGGCCCCGGCCCCGAGGCCTGGTTCGCGCAGCCCTCCGGGCTCGCCGCCGCTGCCGACCGGCTGTGGGTGGCCGACTCCGAGACGTCCGCCCTGCGCTGGGTGGACCTCGACGGGGCCGTCCACACCGCCGTCGGCACCGGTCTCTTCGATTTCGGGCATCGTGACGGAGCGGCCGAACATGCGCTGCTCCAGCACCCGTTGGGCGTCACCGCGCTCCCGGACGGCTCGGTCGCCATCAGCGACACGTACAACCACGCCCTGCGCCGCTACGACCCCGCGACCGGCGAAGTCACCACGCTGGCCACGGACTTGAGGGAGCCGAGCGACGCCGTGCTCGTCGGTGACGAGATCCTGGTCGTCGAGTCGGCCCGGCACCGGCTGACCCGGCTGCGGCTCCCGGAGGAGGCGGTGCGGGTCGCGTCCGTCGCCCATCGCACCCAGCGCGCGGCCACCGAAGTCGCCCCGGGCGAGCTGAAGTTGGACGTCATCTTCCGGGCCCCGGCCGGACAGAAGCTCGACACCCGGTACGGCCCCTCGACCCGGCTGCTCGTCTCAGCGACCCCGCCCGAGCTGCTCGTCGGCGGTGAGGGCGCGGGTACGGACCTGAACCGCACCCTGACCCTCAACGAGGCTGTCGCGGAAGGCGTGTTGCACGTCTCCGCGATGGCCGCCTCCTGCGACGACGACCCCTCCAACGAATACCCCGCCTGCCATGTCCACCAGCAGGACTGGGGCGTCCCGGTCCGCCTCACCGATGGCGGGGCGGACCGTCTCCCCCTCGTCCTGGCAGGCATGGACGACCTGAACGAACAGCGCAGCCAGAACGCCTGAAACGGGGAAGCATCAGCGAGTTCAGCGGCGGCGCGCCCGCGGCGCCAGCTTGTAGAGCGCCATACCCGCCGCCACCAGCGTGGTCGCCGCCACCATCATCGCCATGCTGTTCAGCCACAGGCCCGTCGCGGCCAGTGTGGCGCCACCGGCGCCGGTCGTGCCGGCGCCGACAACTCGTCCGTACATGAATGTTTCTCCTTGCGGGGTGTTGTGAGGTTGCGTGAGGGGTGGGCTAGGTGGCCACCCACTTCTCCTCGCTGCGGCGGGCCAGCCCCCACAGTGAGGTGAAGTAGACGGCGTGCTGGAAGAGGTCGTAGAGCATCTCGGGGATCATCAGCGCGGCGACCAGCACCGCGAGGGGTCCGGCGCGGCGGACGGAGACGGTCTTCTCGACCACGAAGATCAGGCCGATGGCGGTCCAGAGCGGGGAGAGGCCGGGCCAGCCGTACATCGTCGTGTAGGTCGCCATGAAGGTCAGGTAGATCAGGAAGGACAGGGCGCCGAAGCCCATCAGGAACTGCTGGAGGAAGTAGCGGGCGGTGACCTTGGTCCAGCCGTAGTCGCGGAGGTTCTCCAGGGCGCCGCGCTGCCAGCGCAGGCGTTGGTGCCAGAGTTTGGGGAGGCTGGTCATGACCTCGGTGGTGACCGCGCAGCCCGCCGGGGACATGGCGCGGTAGCCGAGGGTCTTGACCGCCTTGGTCATCTCGTCGTCCTCGGTGAGCGAGGCGAGGCTGTAGTAGCCGTCGCCGCCGCCGATGAGGCCCGAGCGGCGGGCGCCCTGGACCTCGCGCAGGACGCGGGCCCGGAACATCGTGCCGGTGCCGGTGAGGACCTGGGCCTTGCCGCCGGTGCGGTCCAGCTCCCAGGCGTAGCGCTGGAACTCCATGCGCTGGAGCAGGCCGAGGAGTCCGCCGCCCTGTTCGCCGTAGAAGACTCCGCCGACGGCGCCGACCTTGCGGTTGAAGGTGGCCATCGCGGTCTCGCTGAACCAGGGGTTGAGGACGGTGTCCGCGTCCTGGACGAGGAGGAGGTCGCGCTCGTCGAGGTGGGGCAGGACCCAGTCGATGGCCTGGTTGAGGGCGCCGGCCTTCTTGTGCGTGTTGCCCTGGGTCGCGAAGATGTCGGCGCCGTGCGAGGCGGCGACTTCGGCCGTGTCGTCGGTGCAGTTGTCGGTGACGACGACGATCAGGTCCGGTTTACGGGTTTGCCGCCACAGGCCCTCGATCGCGGCGCCGATGCGGTCCGCTTCGTTGTGGGCCGGGATCAGGACCACCAGCCGTGGTTCGGGCACGGCAGCAGCCTCCCCCGTGAAGATCGTGAGACGGGTCCGGGGCTGCCTCTCCCTGGACCCTCAACTGCACAGAGTCTTCACGAGGTTCACACAACCGCACAATACGACTTGCGTCACGGATTGCTCACGGTTGTCTGTGGATGTCTTGTGCGGGCGATTACGCCCGAGTGCGGACTGTGCCCCGAATCAGTCGCGGTAGCCGCGCGCGTCATCGTCCCGGCCCAGTCCGCCTCCAGGTACCCGGGACGGCAACACCCGTGTGCCGAGCGGGAGTTGAGTTGACTAACCCTCCAGGAACGCCGCCAGCGCGTTGGCCAGCAGGAACGGGTCGCGGTCGCCGCAGAGTTCGCGGGCGCTGTGCATGGAGAGGATCGCCACGCCGATGTCGACGGTCTTGATGCCGTGCCGGGCCGCGGTGATCGGGCCGATCGTGGTGCCGCAGGGCATGGAGTTGTTGGAGACGAAGGTCTGGAAGGGCACGCCGGCCTTCTCGCAGGCCGCGGCGAACACCGCGCGGCCCGAACCGTCCGTGGCGTAGCGGTTGTTGACGTTGACCTTGAGGATCGGCCCGCCGTTGACGCGCGGGTGGTGGGTCGGGTCGTGCCGCTCCGCGTAGTTGGGGTGCACGGCGTGCCCGGTGTCGGAGGAGAGGCAGACGGTGCCCGCGAAGGCCCGTGCCCGGTCCTCGTACGACCCGCCGCGCGCGAACACCGAACGCTCCAGCACCCCGCCGAGCAGCGGTCCGTCCGCGCCCGTGTCGGACTGCGAGCCGTTCTCCTCGTGGTCGAAGCCGGCGAGCACGGGGATGTACGGCAGGTTCTCGCGGGCGGCGGCGGAGGCGAGCGCGGCGGCGCCGGCCTGCAGGGACAGCAGGTTGTCCATGCGCGGACCGGCGACCAGCTCCTCGTCGCGGCCCAGGTAGGAGGGTGCCTCCACGGAGTGCGTCATCAGGTCCCAGCCGGTGACCTCGCCCGGCGCGAGCCCCGACTCCTCCTCCAGGAAGGCGATCAGGTCGCCGTCGCGGATATCGTCGCCCAGGCCCCAGATCGGCTGGAGGTGGCGCTGCTTGTCCAGCTTGAGCCCGTCGGCCGACACGGAACGGTCCAGGTGGATGGCGAGTTGGGGCACCCTGAGCAGCGGCCGGTCCACGTTCACCAGGCGGGTCGAGCCGTCCCGCAGGGTCAGCCGGCCCGCGATGCCCAGGTCGCGGTCGAGCCAGGAGTTGAGCAGCGGTCCGCCGTAGATCTCGACGGCGACCTGGCGCCAGCCGTGACCGCCGGTGTCGGGGCGCGGCTTGACCCGCAGGTTCGGGGAGTCGGTGTGCGCGCCGATGATGCGGAAGGGGGTGTGGGGTGCCGCACCTTCGGGGACGAACCAGGCCACGATCGCGCCACCGCGGAGCACGTATTTGCCGCCGGTCGTCCCCTCCCAGGCGTCCGTCTCGGCGACCTGCCTGAATCCGGCCTTCTCCAGCCGCTCGGCGGTGTTCGCCACGGCGTGGTACGGCGTGGGGGACGCCGCGAGGAAGGACATGAGGTCGTCGGTGTGGCCGCGGTCGAAGCGGGGGGGTTCGCTCATGGGGTTCACCTTAACGACGTGCGAGGGCCCGCTCCCGGCGTTGGGAGCGGGCCCTCGCAGGGGCGATGTGGGGTTTCGCGAAGCTGTTCCGGTCTGTCCCGGAACGGGTTCTCCGGCTGGCTAGAAGGCGGCTTCGTCCAGTTCCATCAGGTCCAGCTCGACACCCTCGGCGACCTTGCGGGCCAGGGTGAGACCGGGCAGCACGTTGGCCGCGAAGAACTTCGCAGCCGCGATCTTGCCGGTGTAGAAGGCGCGGTCCTTGGCGGAGGCCGTCTCCAGCTTCTCGACGGCGACCGCGGCTCCCTTGAGGAGCAGGTAGCCGACGACGACGTCACCGGAGGCGAGCAGCAGGCGGGTGGTGTTGAGGCCCACCTTGTAGATGTTCTTGACGTCCTGCTCGGTGGCCGCGAGGTCGGTGAGCATCAGGCCGACGATGGCCTCCAGCTCGACGGCGGCCTTGGCGAGGTGCTCACGTGCACCGGCCAGGTCCTCGCCGCCGGTGCCCAGCGCGAGGAACTTCTTGATGTCCTCGGCGAGGGAGTTGAGGGCCGCGCCCTGGTTGCGGACGATCTTCCGGAAGAAGAAGTCCTGGCCCTGGATCGCGGTGGTGCCCTCGTACAGGGTGTCGATCTTGGCGTCGCGGATGTACTGCTCGATCGGGTACTCCTGGAGGAACCCGGAGCCGCCGAAGGTCTGCAGCGACTGGGCGAGCTGCTCGTAGCCCTTCTCGGAGCCGTAGCCCTTGACGATCGGCAGGAGCAGGTCGTTGAGCGCGTGCTCGGTGGAGGCGTCGGAGCCCTCGGCCTCCTTGACGGCGATCGCGTCCTGGACCGAGGCGGTGTACAGCACGAGGGCGCGCATGCCCTCGGCGTACGCCTTCTGCGTCATCAGCGAGCGGCGCACGTCCGGGTGGTGCGTGATGGTGACCTTGGGCGCGGCCTTGTCGCCGAAGGCCGCGAGGTCGGAGCCCTGGACGCGCTCCTTGGCGTACTCAAGGGCGTTGAGGTAGCCGGTCGACAGCGTCGAGATGGCCTTCGTGCCGACCATCATGCGGGCGAACTCGATGATCCGGAACATCTGGCGGATGCCGTCGTGCTTGTCGCCGATCAGCCAGCCCTTGGCGGGGTGGCGGTCGCCGAAGGTCATCTCGCAGGTGTTGGAGGCCTTGAGGCCCATCTTGTGCTCGACGTTGGTGGCGTAGACGCCGTTGCGCTCGCCCAGCTCGCCGGTCTCGACGTCGAAGAGGAACTTCGGCACGAGGAAGAGGGAGAGCCCCTTGGTGCCCGGGCCGTGGCCCTCGGGCCGCGCGAGCACGTAGTGAAGGATGTTCTCCTCCATGTCGTGCTCACCGGAGGTGATGAAGCGCTTGACGCCCTCGATGTGCCAGGAGCCGTCCTCCTGCTGGATCGCCTTGGTACGGCCCGCGCCGACATCGGAACCCGCGTCGGGCTCGGTCAGCACCATGGTCGAACCCCAGGTCCGCTCCACCGCGAGCTGCGCGATCTTCTTCTGTACGTCGTTGCCCTCGTCGTAGAGGATCCCGGCGAAGGCCGGCCCGGAGCAGTACATCCACACGGCCGGGTTCGCGCCGAGGATCAGCTCCGCGTACGACCAGATCAGGGAGGGCGGAGCCGTCGTACCGCCGATCGCCTCGGGCAGTCCCAGCCGCCAGTACTCGGACTCCATGAAGGCCTTGTAGCTCTTCTTGAAGGACGCCGGTACGGGCGCGGTGTTCGTCTCGGGGTCGAAGACCGGCGGGTTGCGGTCGGCGTCGGCGAAGGACTCCGCGAGCTCGTTCTCCGCGAGCCGGGTCAGCTCCTCCAGGACGCTCTTGGCGGTGTCCGTGTCCATCTCCGCGAACGGACCGGTGCCGTACAGCTTGTCGCGCCCGAGGACCTCGAAGAGGTTGAACTCGATGTCGCGGAGATTCGACTTGTAGTGCCCCATGGCGACGACTCCGTAGAAAGATATGTACGACGAGACTTGTACTAAGCAGTAGCTACGATGATGCTACCCGTCGGTAATAAGACGCAACCCCAAGCCGTCCATGTGTGACTCAGTAGTCTTGGCCGCATGTACGGCTACGACCAGAACGTTGGGGCCCAGCAGGGGTACGTCCCGCCCCAGCAGCAGATGGCCGGTGGCGCGGGCGGCTACGGCCAGCAGCCACCGCTCTACCCCGAGCCGTCCCCGCCCTCGCTGGCGGACGCGGTACGCGCCTTCACCACCGGGCAGATGGCCGCCGAGGACTTCCAGCAGGTCTTCGCGACCTCCAAGGTCTACTGTCCGCGCGGCGACAACCCGGGCTTCCTCGCGCTGCACAACACCCAGCAGCCGGTGATCCCGATGTTCACCTCGCTCAAGGAACTGCGCCGCTACGCCGGCAAGGAGTCCAAGTACTTCGTGATCACCGGCGCCGAGGTCATCGACCTGCTGCCGACGGGCTACGGCTTCGTCGTCGACATGGAGGGCGAGCACCGGATGGTGTTCGACGCGAAGGCGGTCGAGCAGATGGTGGAGTTCGCTATGCGGAGGATGTACGGCGGCTAGCCGTCCCACCCCTGTGGAGCCCGGAGGGAATGCCCTCCGGGCTTCTTCTGTTGTGGGGTAGCAGAAAGTTCAACGCTCAACTAAACTCGACGCACAAGGAGGTCCCGACATGCCTGCAGTGACCGTAGAGAACCCGCTGACCCTGCCCCGCGTGGCCGCGCCGGCCGACGCCGTGGCACGTCCCGTGCTCGCCGTCTCGACCGCGCCCAGCGGTTTCGAGGGTGAGGGCTTCCCGGTGCGCCGAGCGTTCGCCGGGATCAACTACCGCCACCTCGACCCGTTCATCATGATGGACCAGATGGGCGAGGTGGAGTACGCGCCGGGCGAGCCCAAGGGCACCCCCTGGCACCCGCACCGCGGCTTCGAGACCGTCACCTACATCATCGACGGCGTCTTCGACCACCAGGACTCCAACGGCGGCGGCGGCACCATCACCAACGGCGACACCCAGTGGATGACGGCGGGCGCGGGCCTGCTGCACATCGAGGCGCCGCCGGAGTCCCTCGTCGTGTCCGGCGGGCTCTTCCACGGCCTGCAGCTGTGGGTGAACCTCCCGGCCAAGGACAAGATGATGGCCCCGCGCTACCAGGACATCCGCGGCGGTCAGGTGCAGCTGCTGACGACCCCGGACGGCGGCGCGCTCCTGCGGGTCATCGCCGGTGAGCTGGACGGCCACCAGGGCCCCGGCATCACCCACACCCCGATCACGATGATCCACGCGACGGTGGCGCCGGGTGCGGAAGTCACCCTGCCCTGGCGTGAGGACTTCAACGGTGTCGCGTACATCCTGGCGGGCAAGGGCTCGGTCGGCGCCGAGCGGCGCGCGATCCACATGGGCCAGACCGCGGTCTTCGGCGCGGGTTCGTCCCTGACCGTCCGCGCGGACGAGCAGCAGGACGGGAACACTCCGGACCTGGAGGTCGCGATCCTCGGCGGCCGGCCGATCCGCGAGCCGATGGCCCACTACGGCCCGTTCGTCATGAACACCCGCGAGGAGCTTCAGCAGGCCTTCGAGGACTTCCAGAAGGGCCGGCTGGGGACGATTCCCGCCGTCCACGGGATGGGCGAGGGCGGTCTGTAAGCCGTCGTGAAACCTTCGTAGAACGGAAATGCCCGAAGCCCCGTCCCTGTCCGGACGGGGCTTCGGGCATTTAGGTGGGCGGTCGGTCCGGGTCCTCCGTCCGGGTGAGCCGGACCCGGCCGGGGCATGAAGGTGCCGCGTACGGAAAGAGACCGGCTGAAAGTGGACATCGACCGCAAGGAAGTCACCCGTGCGTATCCGCATGAGTCTGGCCGTCGCCATGGCAGCCACCTGTCTCGCCCTCACGGGCGCGGCAGGCCCCACCCAGGCCCGTACCCCCTCCGCCTCCACCGAACATGCCGCGAGCGCCGCGCTGCAACGCGCGGACGAGACCTGCGGGGCCGGGGAGATCTGCTTCTGGCACGACAGGAACTACTCGGGCACCCCCTGGCGGTGGAGCCCCGCCTCCGGGTACCGCGACATGCCGTCCAACCTGCACGACCACGTGTACTCCTTCAAGGCCAACGCCAACGCGTGCTTCATCGACTGGAGCCCGCAGGAGAAGCGGCCGGTCGTCTCCGGCGACTACGCCCAGGCCTACGACACCAACTTCGGCACGAGGATCGACGCGGTGGGCCCCACCTGCTGAGTCCCTAGGGGCACTTGTCCCGTCACCCGGGCGGGCCGTCCTGCCAGGACGGCCCGCCCGATGCGTGATCGGCTGGGACCGTGCAGCACCCTCCCGATCACGTGCTTCCCGGTCCCGTACGACGCCTCGCCGCCTGGTGCGCCGTCATCCTGCTCGTCTCGGGGGTCGTCTACGTCGGGATCCGGCTCTGTGTCGAGTTCAGGACCGCCGTGACGCCCGTGCTGCTCGCGCTGCTCGGCACCGCGCTGCTCGGCCCGCTGTACCGGCGGCTGGTGCAGGCCGGGGTCAACCGGTCCGTGGCCGCCGGCATCACCTGCGTCGCCGTCGTCGCCGCGGTCGGCGGCGCCGTCTACATCGTCGTGGCCGCGCTGATCGACACCGGGGACCAGATCGTGTCCTCGCTCAAGGACGCGGCGAACTCCGTCTCCGACCACTTCGGGGCCGCCGGGACTTCGCTGGACGACCTCGCCTCCAACGCCAGGGAACTGCTCACCAAGTTCGGCGGGACGGCCGCCTCCAACGTGATCAGCGGGGTCAGCGTCGTCGGCGAGGCCATCGCCATGGCCGTACTGGCGCTGCTGCTCGTCTTCTTCTTCCTGCGCGACTCCCACCTCGCCACCGGACTGCTGCGCTCGCTCGCCCCGCACGGCACCGCCGACCTCGTCGAGGCCATGGCCCGCCGTGCCTTCGAGGGCGTCGAGGGCTTCATGCGCGGGACCACCGTCATCGCCCTCATCGACGCCCTCTGCATCGGCGTCGGGCTGCTCGTCCTGGACGTGCCCGGCGCGGTGGGCCTCGCCGCGCTCGTCTTCGTCGGCGCGTACATCCCCTACCTCGGCGCCTTCCTCTCCGGCGCGGTCGCCGTGCTGGTCGCGCTCGCCGACCGGGGTGTCGTCATCGCGCTGTGGGCCCTCGGGGTCGTCCTCGCCGTGCAGGTGCTGGAAGGGCACGTCCTCCAGCCGATGATCCAGAGCCGGACCGTGCAGATGCATCCGGCGGTGGTGATGATCGCGATCACCGCCGGAGCCTCGGTGGCAGGCATCCTCGGCATGCTGCTCGCGGTGCCGCTGACCGCCGCCGTCTTCGGCGTCGTCCACGAACTGCGGGAGCGCTACGGCACGACGGACCCCGCCGCGGAACCGTCGCCGTCGGACTCGTAGAGCTCGAACCAGATGCTCTTGCCCTCGCCCCTCGGGTCCACGCCCCAGGTCTCGGCGAGCAGCTCGATGAGGAGCAACCCGCGCCCGGAGGACGCCAGTTCACCGGGGTGCCGCTTGTGCGGGAGGTCGTCGCCGGCGTCCGTGACCGCGACCCGCATCCGCCGCTCACCGGCCTCACCGGCCACCTCGGCGGTCAGCAGGGCGTCGGCGTCGGTGTGCACGAGGACGTTGGTGAGCATCTCGGAGACGAGCAGGACCGCGGAGTCGACCTGGTCGGCGCCGGTCCAGTCGTGGAGGAGTTCGCGCAGCTGCTGCCGGGCCACCGCGATCCGCTCGGGTTCGGCCTGCGCGACCGTGAGCACCGTACGGCGGATCTTCGGCGGGTCGGTCACCGTGTCGCCGCAGCCGCAGCTCTCGCCCTCCCGGGACAGCAGGAGTACGGCGATGTCGTCCTCGCGGCGGTCGGCGAGCGGGCCGGTGGTGTGGTGCGAGGAGGGCCCGTGGACGGCCTGGACGAGCGCGTCGGCCAGTTCCTCCAGGTCGCCCTTGTGCTCCTCCAGGATGGTCCGGATGCGCTGCCAGCCGGTCTCCAGGTCGTGGCCGCCGGTCTCGATCAGTCCGTCGGTGCAGATCAGCATGGTCTCGCCGGGTTCCAGGGCGAGCGTGGTCGTCGGATAGTCGGCGTCCGGGTCGATACCGAGCGGCAGTCCGCCGGCTGTGGGCCGCATCAGCACCGTCCCGTCCGCCATGCGTATCGCCGGGTCGGGATGGCCGGCGCGGGCGATCTCCAGGACGCCGGTGTCCGGGTCGGCCTCGACGTACAGGCAGGTCGCGAAGCGCGGGTCGGTCATCTCGGCGTCGCCGTTGGTGATGCCGTGCAGGAAGCGGGAGGCGCGCGAGAGCACCGCGTCGGGGCGGTGCCCCTCGGAGGCGTAGGCGCGCAGCGCGATCCGGAGCTGCCCCATCAGCCCGGCCGCCCGCACGTCGTGACCCTGTACGTCGCCGATGACGAGCGCGATCCGGCCTCCCCCAGAGGGGGTGCCCCCAGGCAGCGGGATCATGTCGTACCAGTCGCCGCCGACCTGGAGTCCGCCGCCGGTCGGGATGTAGCGGGCGGCGACGCTCATGCCCGGGATCTCCGGGCCCAGCGTGGGCAGCATGGAGCGCTGGAGCCCGTCGGTCAGCTCGCGCTCGGACTCGGCGACACCGGCCCGGGACAGGGCCTGGGCGAGCATCCGGGCGACCGTGGTGAGGACGGACCGCTCGTCCGGCGTGAAGGCGACCGGGTAGGTGAAGGCGGCCATCCAGGCGCCCATGGTCCGGCCCGCCACGGTCAGCGGCAGGAACGCCCAGGACTGCCGGTGGAAGTGCTGGGCGAGCGGCCAGGTGACCGGGTAGCGGGACTTGTACTGCTCGGGGGTGGACAGATAGACGGCACGGCCGGTCCGGACGACCTCGGCGGCCGGGTAGTCGGTCACCATCGACATGTGCGAGAACGGGTCCTCGTCGCCGGGCTGATGCCCGTGGTGCCCGATGATCGTGAGCCGGTCGCCCGACACCCCGAACACGGCGAGGCCGTCCGGTGAGAAGCCCGGCATCGACAGGCCCGCCGCGACCCGCAGCACCTCCGCCGTGGACCGCGCCTCCGCCAGCGCCCGGCCCGCGTCCAGCAGGAAGGCCTCGCGGGAGCGCCGCCAGTCACCGGTGACCGCCGTCCGCCCGGCGGGAGTTCCCGGCGTGGGTTCGGTGACCTCCTGGAGGGTGCCGATCAGCTCGAAGGACCGGGTCTCGGGGTCGTAGGACGGCTTGGAACGGCTGCGGACGGTGCGGATCACCCGGCCCCGCTCGTCCATGATCCGGATGCGCACCTCGGCGAGGGTGTCCTCGGCGACGGCCAGCCCGACGACCCCGGCGATCTCGTTCCAGTCGACGGGGTGGAGTCGGGCCCGGGTCTGGGCCTCCGTGAGGGTGGTCGGCTCGGCGGGCAGCCCGAGCAGCCGTGCGGCCTCGGCGTCCACCGTGACCAGCTCCGTGGCGGTGTCCCAATGCCACAGACCGGTCGCGAGGGCGGCGAGTACCTCCCCCACGGCGGGCAGGGGCTCACCAGTGCGCATTGCCCCACTCTAAGAAGAGAAGATCGAACCCTGCCACCGAGGGAGCCCGGAGTTAATGGTGGGGAGGCGATGTATGGGTGGCCGGTACCCTTGGGACGTCCGGGCTCCGGCCCCGGACGTTTCACGTGAAACACTCCCCGATCCGCGAAGGCTGGATGAACGACGATGCATCGGTACAGGTCCCACACCTGCGGCGAGCTCCGCGCCTCTGACGTCGGCACCGACGTCCGGCTGAGTGGCTGGCTGCACAATCGGCGCGACCTGGGCGGCATCCTCTTCATCGATCTGCGCGATCACTACGGCATCACGCAGCTCGTCGCCCGCCCCGGCACGCCCGCGTACGAGGCCCTCGACAAGGTCACCAAGGAGTCGACTGTCCGCGTCGACGGCAAGGTCGTCTCCCGGGGCACGGACAACGTGAACCCGGACCTGCCGACCGGCGAGGTCGAGGTCGAGGTCGGCGAGGTCGAGCTGCTCGGCGCCGCCGCCCCGCTCCCCTTCACGATCAACACCGAGGACGGGGTCAACGAGGAGCGGCGCCTGGAGTACCGCTTCCTGGACCTGCGCCGCGAGCGCATGCACCGCAACATCATGCTGCGGTCCTCGGTGATCGCCTCGATCCGCTCGAAGATGGTCGCCCTCGGCTTCAACGAGATGGCCACCCCGATCCTGTCCGCGACCTCCCCCGAGGGCGCGCGCGACTTCGTGGTCCCGTCCCGTCTGAACCCGGGCAAGTTCTACGCCCTTCCGCAGGCGCCGCAGCAGTTCAAGCAGCTGCTGATGATCTCCGGCTTCGACCGCTACTTCCAGATCGCGCCCTGCTTCCGCGACGAGGACGCCCGCGCGGACCGCTCGCCGGGCGAGTTCTACCAGCTTGACGTCGAGATGAGCTTCGTGGAGCAGGAAGACGTCTTCCAGCCGATCGAGAAGCTGATGACGGAGCTGTTCGAGGAGTTCGGCGGCGGCCAGCCGGTCACCTCCCCGTTCCCCCGCATCCCGTTCCGCGAGTCGATGGTGAAGTACGGCTCCGACAAGCCGGACCTGCGCGCCAAGCTCGAACTCACCGACATCACGGACGTGTTCGAGGGCTCGGAGTTCAAGGCGTTCGCCGGCAAGCACGTGCGCGCGCTGGCGGTGCCGGACGTGGCGGCGCAGTCCCGCAAGTTCTTCGACCAGCTCGGCGACTTCGCGGTCACCCTCGGCGCGAAGGGCCTGGCCTGGGTCCGCGTGACCGAGGACGGCTCGCTGACGGGCCCGATCGCGAAGTTCCTGACGGAGGAGAACGTCGCGGAGCTCACGAAGCGCCTGTCGCTGGCCGCCGGCCACGCGGTGTTCTTCGGCGCGGGCGAGTTCGAAGAGGTCTCGAAGATCATGGGCGCGGTGCGGGTCGAGGCCGCGAAGCGTGCGGGTCACTTCGAGGAAGGCGTCTTCCGCTTCTGCTGGATCGTCGACTTCCCGATGTACGAGAAGGACGAGGAGACCGGGAAGATCGACTTCTCGCACAACCCCTTCTCGATGCCGCAGGGCGGTCTGGAGGCCCTGGAGACCCAGGACCCGCTGGACATCCTGGGCTGGCAGTACGACATCGTCTGCAACGGCGTGGAGCTGTCCTCCGGCGCGATCCGGAACCACGAGCCCGACATCATGCTCAAGGCCTTCGAGATCGCGGGCTACGACCGTGAGACCGTCGAGGAGCAGTTCGCCGGCATGCTGCGCGCGTTCCGCTTCGGCGCCCCGCCGCACGGCGGGATCGCCCCCGGCGTCGACCGCATCGTCATGCTGCTCGCGGAGGAGCCGAACATCCGCGAGACGATCGCCTTCCCGCTCAACGGCAACGCCCAGGACCTGATGATGGGCGCGCCGACGGAGCTGGACGAGACGCGACTGCGGGAGCTGCACCTGTCGGTGCGGAAGCCGCAGCCCAAGTAGTAGGGCCGCAGGTTCTCCTGTGTGAGGGGCTCGAAACCGGCATCGGTTTCGAGCCCTTTCGCTTGCCCACAGGATTCACAGCGCATTCTCATGTTCATGTCATGTCGGGCGCCCCTAGCGTCCCCGGCATGACGGATTCCCGAGTACCCCCCATGGATTCTGAAGTCCCCGAGGACAAGGGACAGTTGGCGCGCCGTACGGTCCTGGTGGCCGGGGGCGTGGCGGTGACGGCGGTGGGCGTCGCCGGAGCGCTGTCGGTGAACGCCTCGGCGCAGGAGAACGCTCCGCATCCGTATCCGCCGAAGGCGACCGCCTCGGGGGAGGCGTGCTACACGCTCACCTCGGAGCTGGTCGAGGGCCCGTACTACATCGACGCCGACAAGATCCGCCGTGACGTGACCGAGGACCAGGAGGGCATCCCGCTCACCCTCGACCTCAAGGTGATCGACGCGGACACCTGCAGACCGCTCCGCAACGCGGCCGTGGACATCTGGCACTGCAACGCGACCGGCGTCTACTCCGGCTACGAGGCGGGGGGAGGCGGCGGCCCGGCCCCCACGGGCGCGCCGCCCGAAGCCCTGGACGGCACGCAGCGCCGCACCGACCAGCCCCGCCCCACCGGCACCCC